>CAZRHX010000083.1:0-7136 GCA_964599855.1 uncultured Tissierella sp.
GTAATCTTGAGTGAAGATAGAATACATCTCCTGGGAAAGCTTCTCTTCCTGGTGGTCTTCTTAAAAGAAGTGACATCGCTCTGTATGCTATAGCATGCTTTGAAAGGTCATCGTAAACTATTAAAACATCTTTTCCTTGATCCATAAATTCTTCTGCCATAGTAACACCAGCATATGGTGCTATATATTGAAGAGGAGCAAGTTCACTTGCAGTAGAAGAAACTACTATAGTATAATCCATAGCTCCTCTTTGCTGAAGTACATCTACGATTTGTGCTACAGTAGATCTTTTTTGTCCTATCGCTACATATATACATATTACATCTTCTGATTTTTGATTTAGTATAGTGTCTATAGCAACTGCAGTTTTACCTGTCTGTCTATCACCTATTATAAGCTCTCTCTGACCTCTACCAATTGGGAATAATGCATCTACTGCCTTTATTCCAGTTTGAAGTGGTTCGTTTACGCTTTTTCTAGTGATAACACCTGGTGCTATTTTTTCTATTGGACTAAATTTACTTGTATTTATGCTTCCTTTTCCATCTATAGGCTGGCCTAAAGAGTTTACAACTCTTCCTATAAGGGCTTCACCAACTGGTACTTCTACTATTCTTCCAGTTGTTTTTACAGTATCCCCCTCTTTTATATCTTTATCAGATCCTAAAAGTACACAACCTATATTGTCTTCTTCTAAGTTTAGAGCCATTCCAAATACATCGTTTGGGAACTCTATAAGTTCTCCAGCCATACATGCTTCTAGTCCATGAAGCCTTGCAATACCATCTCCAACTGAGATTACGGTACCAACATCTACAAGGTCTATCTTATTTTCGTATCTTTTGATCTGTTCTTTTATAATTGAACTTATTTCTTCTGGCCTTAACTCCAAATTTTTTCACCTCAATCTTCTATAGTGATGCTTCTCTTATCAACGTTTCCATTTCTTTAAGTTGACTCTGTAATGTAGAATCTATTACTTTACTATCCATCTTTAAAAGTACGCCTCCTATGATAGAAGGATCTACACTATTTGAAAGATTAATTTCTTTATTGAATTTATCTTTTAGTACAAGTTTTAATTTTTCAATAGAAGTATCTTTCATAGAAACTGCCGTTACAGCCTCTATATCGAGTATACCTTTATACTCCTTAAAGAGCATATTATACTCTTTTATCATATCCATAAGACTAGTTTCTCTTCTCTTATCTATGATTATAAATAAGAAATTTAAAACTTCTTCTGTCAATTCTTTTTTAAATAATTCTTCTACTACAGTTCTTTTTTCACCCCTAGAAATCCTAGGATGTTCTAAAATCTGTAAAAGTTTTTTTTCTGAACTAAAAACTTTTCCTATAAATTCTAATTGTCTATGAAAATCATCTATCTTATTTAGTTCACGTCCTACTTCAAAGAGAGAGGTGGCATATCTTTTAGCTGCTAATTCTGCCATTTAGTATTCCCTACCTCATCTATAAATTTGTCTATCAATACATTTTGGTTTTCTAAATTTATATCTTTTTCCATAATCTTTGAAGCAATAAGAATCGCCATCTCTCCTGCAGACTTTTTAACATCTTCATATGCTTTTTCTTTTTCTCTTTGTATGTCTTTTCTAGCTCTTTCTTTAACTATTTCTACTTCTTCTTTGGCTTCTGCTAACATTGTTTTTTCTAGTTCAGCAGCACGAACTCTAGAGCCTTCTATTATCTCTTGCCCTTCTAATTTTGCCTTTTCCATTCTATTTTCATAATCTGCTTTTAAATCTATAGCTTCTTGTTTTAATATTTCTGCTTCTCTTATATCAGTTTCAATATCATCTTGTCTCTTTTGAATAAAGTTTGTAACTGGTTTATGAAGAAACTTCTTTAAAACCAAAAACAGAATAAAAACAGATACTAAAGTAATTATCATAGACACCAGTTCGGGCAAGGCTAATACTTGTATATCCATATGTTAACCTCCTTAATATAAGGAAAAATCTCCTTAAATTATAATCCTATAGTGCCCCCATCAATGGTCTTACAAATAGTAATATTATAGCTATTACAAGTCCATAAATACCTGTTGTCTCTGCTACTGCTTGACCAAGAAGCATAGTTCTTGTTATATCTGCTTGTGCTTCTGGTTGTCTTCCTACTGCTGCTGCTGCTGAACCAGCCGCATTACCTTGTCCTATACCAGCACCTATACCTGCTATCATTGCTAATCCTGCACCTATTGCTGAACATCCTAGTACAAAAGCTTCACTTGTTATTCCTTCCATTATTGACTCCTCCTTAAAATTATTATATACTATTTTTCTGTTGCTCCACTGATAAAAATCATTGTCAACATTGCAAATATGAATGTCTGTAAAAGACCTGCGAACACGTCAAAGTAACCGTGTAGTACAGGGGTAACTATTGGAGCAAAATATCCTAATGAACTGTATAATAAGGTCATTATTATACCACCACTCATTATATTACCGAATAAACGGAAAGATAATGATACTGGATTTGAAAGCTCTCCTATTACATTTAGTGGAGTTAATAGTACAAAGGGCTCCCCAAAGCTTTTTAGATAGCCTCCAAGACCTCTCCTAGTTTTAAACAACATGATCTGAGTTGTAAAAAACGTAATAAGAGCTAAAGAAAATGTTACGCTAAAATCGGAAGTAGGCGGTGTAAGTCCTGTAAGTCCTAGCAAGTTGGCAACTGCTATAAAGCATATTATAGTGAAAATATACGGTGCAAAACCCATATTTTTTTCTCCCATAGTATCCTTTACTAAGTTGTTAACAGCTTCAACAAGTATCTCTACTATGTTTTGAAAGCCCACTGGTTTTTTACTTGTATCTGCATCCTTAAATTTCTTATTGGCATAGAGTGCGAAAATAGATAACAAGATAACTACCAGAACTACATTTACTATACTTGCATGAATTATCATTTCTTTTCCACCTATTGTTATTAATAGCTCCAAAATATTCCTCCTTCCAAAATAAAATTATATTTTTAGTATGACTTATTAACTTTTTGTAAAATCTTTGTCTACCATAGTAGATACTAATATAGTAAATTTTACCATAAGTAGTCCAAGTACTGCAGATAACAAATTTAAATAATCTGCTTCCACAGCTACAAATAATACTATAAAATAAATTAAATACCTAAGGATATAATGCATAAAAGCATAACTATTTGCTTTCCCCGAAGGCATCTTTACAGCTTTACTTATAGTATTATCTAAAAGTTTAAAAGATAACATACTAATAATAAGTCCAAACATATATCCCAAAACTATAGGTTTTGGATTTTTAAATGTAAAAAATATAAATCCCATAATAATAAAACTGATAATTAATGTTCTTTTATAGATTTTTATAATTATATCATTATTCATCTAATAATTCTCACTTTCTTTTATCCTTAAACACCCCTGTGATCTTAAATAAGTTTAAGAATCCTCCTCCTGCACCTAGAAGTAAAAGTATGAGCATAAAGACGCTATCTGTTCCTGCCCATTTATCTATCCATCCACCAATAAAAACGCCAATAAGTATAGGTGTTATCATAGATATCCCAATTTGAGAAATAAGGGCTAAGTTTTTAAGAGCATTCCTATCATTTTTGTCTTTTTTCATTAGGATCACTCCTTAAAAAGTTTTGTTTTATTATGGAATCTTTTCTTCTACACAAATCTTATTTTATCAAAAAATTTAGATAATTACAAGAGAAAACGTTCTTTATTTCATTTTTATCTTTAATTAAAGAGTTTAATCTATGCATCCTATACTTATATATGGTTTAATAAGAAATAAAAAAATGGGATGAACTAGTTCATCCCGTTTTTTTCTCTACTTAGTTCCAAAAAGTCTGTCTCCTGCATCTCCGAGCCCCGGCTCTATATATGCATGGTCATTTAGTTTTTCATCTATACTCGCTAGATATATATCTACGTCAGGATGGGCTTCTTGGACTGCATCTATCCCTTCTTGAACAGATACTAAGCATACAAGTTTTATATTTGTTCCTCCCCTTTGCTTTACTGAGTTTATAGCAGCTATTGCTGAAACTCCAGTAGCAAGCATTGGATCTACTACTATCAGTTTTCTTTCTTTTATATCTGCAGGCATTTTACAATAATATTCTACTGCTTCTAGTGTTTCAGGATCCCTATAAAGACCAACATGACCTACTTTTGCAGCAGGAAGAAGTGCTAACATACCCTCTACCATTCCCAGTCCTGCTCTCAATATAGGTACTATCCCAAGTTTTTTTCCCGCTAGCACTGGAGACATCATCTTCTTAATAGGAGTCTCAATTTCTATATCTTCAAGCTCCAAATCTCTTGTTACTTCATAGGCCATAAGCATAGCAAGTTCTGAAACAAGTTCTCTAAATTCCTTTGAACCAGTATTCTTATCTCTAATATAAGTTAGTTTATGCTTTATTAAAGGATGATCTAATACTGTAACTTTTCCCATTCAAATTCCCCCTTAAGTTTTCAACTAATATTATAACATATATCTATTTAAATATTATTTATTTTTTCAAGTCTTTTAGTATGTCTTCCGCCTTCAAACTCTTCTTCTAGGAAGATCTTTACTATTTCTATAGCTAGAACATCTCCTATAACTCTGCCTCCCATAGCTAAAACATTGGCATTATTATGCCTCCTACTCATCTGAGCTGAAAACAGACCATTGCAAAGAGCACATCTTACTCCCTTTACCTTGTTTGCTGCTATAGAAATACCTATCCCTGTTCCGCAGATAACTATCCCTCTATCTACTTCCCCTTTTACCACAGCTTCACCTACAGCTTTTCCAAAGTCTGGATAGTCCACAGATTTCTTAGAATCAGTTCCATAGTCTACAATTTCCACTTTATCTTTAAATTCTTCTTTAATTATTTCTTTTAAATCAAACCCACCATGATCACTAGCTATTCCTATTTTCATATTTATAACCCCTTTAAATTTTTTCTTGTCACATTACATATGATTGTATATTTTTTTTATTGCTTCTATTATTTCATCTCTTGCCATCTCATACATATATATATCGCCTCCGTATGGATCTTGTATATCTTTTTTTCTAGAAAAAGCGTATTCATTCAATAAAAATATCTTATATCTCTTCTCTGGATAATTATCAATTAAAATATCTTTATGAGATCCTGTCATAGTCAATATAATATCACTTTCATCTATAAGTTCTTTTGATGCAAATGTCGATCTATGCATTTTTATATTTATTCCAATATCTTCCATAGTCAAAATAGCATTTTCAGATGCAGGATTTCCTTCATTTGCAAAAATCCCTGCAGATTTTGATACTATATTTAAACCTTTTTCATTGACTATGGTCTTGAGAATTCCTTCAGCCATAGGGCTCCTACAAGTGTTTCCCGTACATACAAATAGTACATTCAAAATATCAACTCCTAACATTTGATAATCTTTCCTCCAGAAGCTTTCATCATCCTATTCATAATTGCAAATCCTATATGGTCTAACTCCATGCCTTCAGCAAATATTATATCCACATCTAAATTATCAAATTCTCTAAGGACATTGAATAGACTAGATGCTATAGTGTTTTTATCTCTCCTTGTTCCCAATGACCTTACAATTCCATCTATATATTTATCTTTTGTTTCTTCAGTTGCCATTATACCCACTTTTTTAGATGCTAAAATAGATTTTTCAGTTTCTTTTTTTATAGTTCTAACTATATTTTCTAAATCTCCTGTAAAAAGTATCATCTCAGCTTTTGGTGCATAATGACGATATTTTTGTCCAGGTGATTTAGGAACAAGATCTTTTTCTAAATTGGCTTTATCTTCTACAACATCTGGAAGAACTTTTTTTAAATCTTCATAAGTTATTCCGCCCGGCCTCAATATTATAGGGATATCTTCTGATAAATCCAATACCGTAGATTCAAGTCCTATGCCTGTCTCTCCACCATCTATTATCATATCTATCTTACCCAACATGTCTTCTATAACATGTTCCCCTCTTGTAGGGCTGGGTCTACCTGATATGTTTGCAGAAGGAGCTGCTATGGGAACTTTTGCAAGATTTATAAGAGCCCTCGCAATAGGATTCTCTGGCATTCTAACTGCAACCGTCTTCAATCCTGCTGTTATTATATCAGGAACTATTGTCTTTCTCTTCAGTATTATTGTAAGAGGACCTGGCCAAAAGGCCTCTATACACTTTAAAGCCATCTCTGGGACTTCTTCTACTAAATCTTTCAATTGTTCTTCTTCACCTATATGAAGAATTAAAGGATTGTCAGATGGTCTTCCTTTAGCTTTGTATATCTTTTTAACAGCTTCTTCCTTTAAACCATTTGCTCCAAGGCCATAGACTGTTTCAGTTGGGAAAGCCACTATCCCATTTCTTCCTATTATTTTTGCTGCTTCTTCTAGATCTTTAAGATTGAAATTTTCTTTATCTATTTTTATTACTTTAGTTTCCATATTTTACCTCTTTATATATATTTATATAAAAATAGAAGAGAGATCTCTCTTCTATTATGAATTTTGTTTAAGTTTATCTGCTTGATCTGTAGTTATCAGACCATCTATGAGTTCATCTAATTCACCATCTAGAACTGCAGTAAATTTATGGACTGTAAGGTTTATTCTATGATCTGTAATCCTTCCTTGAGGATAGTTGTAAGTTCTAATTCTCTCTGATCTATCTCCTGTACCCACTTGTCCTTTTCTATCTTCTGCTATTTCTGCTTGCTGATCATTTAAAACTTTATCATATATCCTAGTTTTTATTATCTTCATAGCTTTTTCTTTGTTTTTAGTTTGACTTTTTTCATCTTGGCAAGATACTACTATTCCTGTTGGAATATGTGTTATCCTAATAGCTGAGTCAGTTGTATTTACGTGCTGACCACCTGCTCCAGATGCTCTATATGTGTCTACTTTTAAGTCACCTGCTTGTACATCTATGTCCACATCTTCTGCTTCGGGAAGTACTGCAACAGTTGCAGTAGATGTATGGATCCTACCGCTTGATTCTGTTTCTGGAACTCTTTGAACTCTATGAACTCCTGATTCATATTTTAATCTACTATAGGCTCCCTTACCTTTTATCATAAATATAACTTCTTTAAATCCACCAA
>CAZRHX010000084.1:0-911 GCA_964599855.1 uncultured Tissierella sp.
AAGATGCAGGTAATGAAATGATAGAAAATGGAACTGAGGTAACTATTGAAGCCAGTCATATGCAAGGGATGGAGGGAGCAAAAGCTACAATTGAATCTGCAGAAGATACTACGGTTTATATGGTAGACTATGAGCCAAGCACAGGTGGAGAAAAAATTAAAAATCATAAGTGGGTAACTGATTCAGAAGTATCTTCAGAATAAAAGAAATATAAATCAGAATAAATTAATAAAAGATATTGATATAAAAAAGCAAAGTAGGCAGTCTACTTTGCTTTTTTATATCATGAAGAGGTCTACTATCACAAGTCTAAAACTATCTTGCAGAGTAATCTCATTAAAAGGAGTATTATAAGAAATTGAAAACAGGCAAGATAATTATTTTTTTATTTTACATTTCCACTCAAGCATTTAGCTTTTTAAGTAATTTGTAAAATATAAAGCAAATACAATAGATAAAAACTATATTCCATAATATTTTCTAATAATATGATATAATATTTACAAGAGGTGATAGTAATTTTAAAATTAAAAGATATAACCAAATCTTATAGAACTAAAGCTTATGTACAAAACGCTTTAGATAAAGTATCAATAGAATTTAGAAAAAATGAATTTGTGTCCATATTAGGGGCATCTGGCTCGGGTAAGACAACCATGTTAAACATCATAGGTGGTCTTGACCAATATGATTCTGGAGATCTATTGATTGAAGGAATTTCAACTAGAAAATACAAGTCATCAGATTGGGATACTTATAGAAACAATCGTGTTGGCTTTATTTTTCAGAGCTTTAATCTTATACCCCATCAGAGTGTTTTAGCAAATGTTGAACTTGCTCTTACCCTAAGTGGAATATCGTCAAAAGAAAGAAAAGATAGGGCTAGACAAGCCTTGTCTGAAGTAGGCCTG
>CAZRHX010000084.1:921-6997 GCA_964599855.1 uncultured Tissierella sp.
ACATATTCATAAGTTGCCAAATCAAATATCCGGTGGACAGATGCAGCGTGTTGCCATCGCTCGTGCATTGATCAATGACCCTGAAATCGTATTGGCCGATGAACCAACGGGTTCTCTTGACAGTGAGACTTCAGTGCAAGTTATGGACTTACTTAAAAGAATATCAAAAGATAGGCTTGTAATTATGGTTACTCACAATCCGGAACTTGCCTATGAGTATTCAAATAGAATTATTGAACTAAAAGATGGTAGAATCATAGGGGATAATAATCCTTATGAAGATGCTAGTCTAGCAGGGGTAATAAAGAAACCATCAAAAAAGAGTAAAATGTCATTTTTTACTGCAGTTTTTCTTTCAATCAGTAATTTAATGACTAAAAAAGGAAGGACCTTTATCACTGCCTTAGCAGGATCAATTGGTATTATTGGTATAGCGGCAATTCTTGCCTTAGCTAGTGGAATCAACCTATATATAGCAGATATTGAGGCAGATACAATGAGTGCTTACCCTCTTACAGTGGACTCATCAGGAATTGATATTACAAGTTTTCTAGGAGGAGAAGGAAATGAAGGGCTACCAAGACCAAGTCAAAATAGGGATAAGAAAGAAAAGACCGATAAAGACCAAGTAAATGTGGTTAATACAGTTACAGCACTTTTCTCACAACAAAACAAGAATGATTTAAAGAGTTTTAAAAAACATATAGATAAGAACAGAAGTGATCTTGATCCTTATTTAAAAAACATTCAATATAAGTATGGAATTACTCCTGAGATTTATTTAAAGAATGAAAAAGCTGGACTTAGACAAGTAAATCCAGATACTATTTTTGCTGAAAGTGGCTTTGATTTTGGTGGAGGCTTTGATTTCATATCTGGAGCGGGTAATTTTGGTATGAAAAACTTTGATGAACTGCCTGGAGATAATGATATTTTTCAAGAACAATATGATCTTGCAGCGGGAAGATGGCCAAAAGAGAAGAATGAGTTGATTGTAGTTTTGTTGGAAAGTGGTTCGATAACAGATACAACAATGTATACTCTAGGGCTTAAAGATCGTAACAATTTAAAGAAAACATTTGAAGATTTTTCTAATGATGAAAAAATAGTAATAGATAAGAAGAAAGATGAAATAAACTATGACGATATATTAGAGGCAGAGTTTAAAGTTGTCAATGCTGCGGAAAAGTATATTTATGATGAGTCTTATAAGATATGGATTGATAAATCGGAAGATACTAAATATATGGATGAAGTTATCGAAGAAGGCTTAGACTTAAATGTCGTTGGTATTATCAAAGCTAAAGATGATGTGAAAACTCCTATGTTATCAACTGGAATATACTATCCTAAGGAACTTACACCATATTTAATTGAAGAAGCGTCATCCTATGATATTGTAAAAAGACAATTAGAAAATGAAGATATAAATGTCTTTACAAACAAAGTATTTGATAGTGAATCAGAGTTTAATCCAGAAGAGCTATTTCAATTGCAAGATTTTATTACAATAGACCAATCCATCATTCAACAGTCTTTTAGCTTTGATAGTTCTGCTTTAAATATAGATTTTTTAGACTTTGAATTAAATTTAGATCAGGTTAATTTTCCTGATTTAGACTTAGAAACTCTTGCAGAAAACATTGCAGAACAGATCAATGTACCGATAGAAGATATTCAAAATATATTGGTAGCTGTATTGCAAGATTTTGTAAACAGTCAGGAAGAGCAAAATATTACAGAGCTTGAAGAATGGGTGGATAATTTTGATCAATATATAAGAAGTGAAGAAGTTCAAAATCGATTAATTCAGGATTTTGAAGAAATAAATGAAAACACTCAAATTTCACAGAATTTAACTGAGATTGTACAAAAATATTTTAATTCATATGTTACAGGTACCTTTAATCAAATTATAGATAGTGTTCGAAATGATGTTACAAGTCAGATTGAATCAAAAATACCAGAACTTGCCTCTAACATACAAAGTGGAATCAGAATTGATACGGATAAGTTGAGTCAGGCATTTCAGTTTAATTTAGAGGAAGATGAATTATTTGATTTAATTTCTAGTTTAAGTGAAAGAAAACAAGTAAATCAAAGATCTAACCTAATGGAGCTTGGTTATAGAGATATCGACGACCCAACTCAAATTGATCTTTATGCAAAAGATTTTACTACAAAAGATAGTGTAGTTGACTTCATTGATGATTATAATGCTAAGATGCAGAGCACAAATCAAGAAGATAAGGTTGTAAAATATACTGATTTAATAGCTGCAATTTTATCATCGGTTACTACAATAATAGATACCATAACATACGCACTTATTGCCTTTGTCGCCATATCCCTAGTAGTATCTTCAATAATGATAGGTGTTATTACCTATGTTTCAGTATTAGAGAGGATAAAGGAAATAGGTATACTAAGGGCTATAGGGGCAAGTAAAAAAGATATTAGAAGAGTTTTTAATGCTGAGACTTTAATAATTGGTTTTATAGCAGGAGTTTTTGGCATACTGGTAACTTATCTACTCAGTTACTTTGCTAATATTCTTGTCTATAATAAATTTGGTATTCCTAATATTGCTCACTTAGACTTGCAGGCATCAGGTATATTGATATTGATAAGTATGATATTAGCCTTTATTTCAGGCTTAATCCCATCCTCAACTGCAGCAAAAAAAGATCCTGTTGAAGCATTAAGAAGTGAATAAATAAGAAAGATAATCTTGAAAAAAATAGTGATATTTCTAAGAAAGAGATGGGAATATATTTTGAAGTTAGGGTGTTATTAAGTGAGTCAATCAATATAAATGTTTTAAAATTTATTCCTAGGGTATGAAATATTATGTATTTTAATACTAAAAACATGTTGGAAAGGATGAAAGATATGAAGGATTTATTTAGTTTAAAAGGTAAGATTGCACTTGTTACAGGAGCTTCTTCTGGTTTAGGAGTTCAATTTGCTAGAGCACTTGCCAGACAAGGGGCTGATGTTGCAATAGTAGCCAGAAGAGTAGAAAAGCTCAACGATGTAAAAAAAGACTTGGAAGAGCTTGGTGTCAAGGTATTATCTGTGCAAGCTGATGTATCTGATGTAGAGCAAATAAAATCAGCAGTTAAAAAAGTTAAAGACCAATTTGGTAGAATTGATATATTAGTAAATAATGCGGGGATAGGATTGACGGAACCAGCTGAATCACAGTCCGATGAAACTTGGCAAAAAATGATTGCAGTAAATTTAAATGCAGTTTATTATTTTGCAAGAGAAGTTGGAAAAATTATGGTAGAGCAAAAATATGGAAAGATAATAAACATAGGATCCATACACAGCAATGTTGCTATGCCTGGAATACCTATTTCAGCCTATGCGACAACTAAGGGTGGAGTTAAGATGATGTCAAAAGCTTTAGCTAATGAATGGGCTAAATACAATATCACTGTAAACACCCTTGGACCTTCATATTTTGAAACAGAGATGACAGAATCAGTTGTTTCTGATGAAGGATTTGCTCAAGTGATTAAAACTTATTGTCCAATGGGTAGGATGGGTAAGGAAGGTGAACTTGACGGAGCGGTAATTTACTTTGCTTCTGATGCTTCTAGCTTTACTACGGGACAATATCTTGCGGTTGATGGTGGATGGAATGCAATTTAATTTTTAATTGTTTGTTTTATTAAAGTGAAATTTATAATTTATAAAAATATTATGGCTTGTAAAATATTAAATATTTTACAAGCCATAATATTTTGTATTATAGAATCAAGTCCTAAATCTTCTTTAAAACTCTGTGCTTCACTAAGTAAATAATTATTTGTTTCTAGGTGATATTTTTAACTTTTTAGCTTTCTTCATTGTAGTAACCAAAAACCCACCTTTAAATCTTCTTGGCTCATAAGATACAATAAATGATTTTGGCTCATATTCATCTATTAAATCTAAAAGTTCTTCTTCTCTATTTCTTTTTGTAAGTATATCTAATTTATATCTTTTGCTATCTCTTCCTTCCCCTTCAAAAACTGTGACTCCAAAGCCTTCATTTCTTAAATGATTGATTAAATCGGTATTTTTATCCATAAGATTTACTGCAAAATTATTGTACCCAATTGCAAGTTTGTTTTCAATAACACCCCCTATAACTATACCTAGCCCAAATCCAAGGGCATATACTAACATTGCAATCGGTCCTTGTTCTCCGCTAAATACAAGAGACAGTCCAAAGACATAGACGAATGCTTCTGCAAAGCCTAAAAGTGAAGCTATGACAGTCATATTTTTTACTAAAAATATTGTCCTAAGAGTCAAAAGTGGAACGTATATTAATTGTAGTAGTAAAATCAAAATTATATTTATCATGAAATCTCCTTCCTAAATTTAATGTCTATTACAAGTATAAACGAATACAGACAATTTTCCAAACAAAAATTGTTTACATTTAACTATTATAAATATTTGTTATTTATAGGTACTATATCCATCTTAGTTAATATTTTTTTAGAGTAAAGACCATAGAAGATATATATAAATCAAATAGCAGTAAAAAGGACTTAACTAAAGATATCTTTTGTCGATATTTATAATGAAATTAATTTAATATAATGATAAAAAATACTATAATTATAGATGTTAAATAATAAAGCTTAATTTATATTTTGACACCTATAGTCTATGTTCTATTCAGCAAGAAATTATGGTATTATGGATGGGTATAAAATCTATGCCAGCAGAGGGAATAGATAAAAGCATAGATATTCATGACCAAAGGGGGGACGAAATAAAATGATTGCTAAACTAGCCTATTCAGAAAATAATATTATAGCTTTACTAATACTAATAATAATATTACTAAATATGAGACCTAATTATAAGAAGATGAAATACGATGCAAAATTATTTTTTGTCTTGTTAGCTTCTACCGCAATGATAACTATTTTAGACATTATTATGAGTGCTATTAATGGTGAGGCGGGGTATTTCTTTAGAATAGTAAATATAAGTTTAACAACAATTTATTTTGTTCTAAATCCAATTCCATATATGTTTTGGTCGCTTTATATTGATTTTTATATTCATAAAAGTGTAAGACGTCTTAAAAAAATCGGCCCAATAATTGCTATACCAGCAGCTTTTAGTATTATACTATGTCTTCTTAGCTTGTATAATAATGGAGTATTTTTCATAGATGAAAATAATGTGTATAGGCGAGGAAGTTTATTTTTATTAAATGCAGCTCTATACTATTCGTATTGTATTGCCATTTACATACAGGTGATTTATGAAAGAAAAAATATAAGAAAAAAAGATTTTTATGCACTTTTTTCATTTGGAATTACCCCTATAATAGCAGGATTATTACAAATGATAAATACTAATAAAGCTTATATTTGGCTAGCAATATCGATCTCTTGTTTGATAATATACCTAAACATACAAAATAGTGAAATAAATGAAGATTATTTAACAGGCCTCTATAACAGACGACAGCTAGATATGTACTTTAAAAACAGCATAAGAAATCAACGAGATGATGAGTGGATATTTATGATAATGCTTGATCTTAATTACTTTAAAAAAATAAATGATACTTATGGACATATAGAAGGTGATAAAGCCCTTAAACATACGGCAAATATATTAATGGATAGTTTTAGATCTGAAGATTTTATATCAAGATATGCAGGGGATGAATTTGTAATTATAGTAAAATTAGAAGATATAAGATATAAGGAAGAAATAATAAACAGGCTTAGAAGAAAATTTGACGAGTTTAATAAAACTGACATTACACCTTATAATCTAAGTATTGCATTAGGTTACGATATTTATGATCCTGATTTAAAGATGGATGCTGATGACTTTATTATACATATTGATAAGCTTATGTATAAAGATAAAGAAAGAATAAAGAAAGGCAAACTGTAACGCCAGATTCTAGCTTTCTTAAATGGTCAATTAAATCTATTTTTTAAAATTTTTATTGACAAAAATTTTCTTTAAGTGTATTATAAGTATAAATCAAAACTTATAAACTGTAGAATGAGAAGAGTACATATATTTCGAAGATTTCAAGAGA
>CAZRHX010000085.1:0-1917 GCA_964599855.1 uncultured Tissierella sp.
AAAGTGTTGCAGGGATAATAGCAGGTAGAATTAAGGAAATATATAACAAACCTACAATAGTAATTACTAGAGCTTTAGATGGTGCTAAAGGATCTGGAAGATCAATTGAAGAATATAATATATTTGAAGAATTAAACCAATGTAAAGAACTATTTAAAGAATTTGGTGGACATCCTATGGCTGCCGGTTTATCTTTAGAACTAGAAGATGTAGATATTTTAAGAACTAAATTAAATGCTATAACAAAGCTTAATGAAGAGGATTTTTATAAAAAAATATATATTGACTTAGTACTTCCTATTTCATTTTTAAATAATAATTTGATGGAAGATTTGAATAAACTAGAGCCATTTGGAAAAGGTAACTCTAAGCCTTTATTTGGAGATAAAGGCTTAATTATAAAAAAACTCTATAAATATGGCGCCAAGGGAAATGTATTAAAATTTAATTTATATGACAATAAAAACACTTATATAGATGCTGTTATATTTAATGATACATTAAACTTTGAGGATTCTATAACTTCTAAATATGGAGAAGAAGAACTGCAAAAATTGTATGATGGAGAAAAGAATGATGTTTCTTTAGATATAATATATTACCCTTCTTATAATCATTATAATGGTAGAACAAGTATTCAAATAACTATTCAAAGTTATAGAGTTTAATAAATAATAATTATTGGAGCTGAAATAAGATGAGTGCTATGTTAGAAAAATTAATTAATAAAATTGAACAATACAATCCCCAAGCTGATCTTAGTCTAATTATAAAAGCTTATCACTTTGGAGATTCTGCTCACACTGGACAACTTCGTAATTCTGGAGAAAAGTTTTTCATCCATCCTGCGAATGTGGCTTTGATTTTAGCTGAATTAAATATGGATGATGCTACCATAATAGCGGGTCTTCTTCATGATGTTATTGAAGATACAGATATAAGTTATGATGAAATGGGTAAAGAGTTTGGATTTGAAATTGCTGACTTGGTAGATGGAGTCACTAAGTTAAAAAAACTGGAATATAAAACAAAGCAAGAAAACCAGGCTGAAAATTTAAGAAAAATGGTACTTGCAATGTCAAAAGATATAAGAGTTATAATAGTTAAACTCGCTGATAGGCTACACAATATGCGTACCCTTGAATATATGACAGATTCAAAAAAGAAAGAAAAAGCTTTAGAAACTTTAGAAATATATTCTCCTATTGCACATAGACTTGGAATTTCTAAGATAAAATGGGAATTGGAAGATCTTTCTCTCAGATACTTAGAACCAGAGAAATATTATGAGCTTGTAGAAAAAGTTTCGATAAAAAGACAAGAA
Source organism: uncultured Tissierella sp. (assembly GCA_964599855.1). Classification (GTDB taxonomy): domain Bacteria; phylum Bacillota; class Clostridia; order Tissierellales; family Tissierellaceae; genus Tissierella_A. Next base: position 1,325 of record CAZRHX010000085.1, read on the forward strand.
AGAGAAGCATATATAAATAAGATAATTGAAACTTTATATATAAAGCTAGAAGAAATGGACATTAAATCTCAAATAAATGGAAGGCCTAAAAACTTTTATAGTATTTATAAAAAAATGGCTATACAAGGAAAGAATTTTGAAGAAATCTTTGATTTAACTGCGATTAGAATATTGGTAGATAATATAAAGGATTGTTATGGTGTGCTTGGAATAGTCCACACACTATGGAAACCCTTGCCTAGAAGATTCAAGGACTATATAGCTATGCCTAAACCTAATATGTACCAATCCCTTCATACGACAGTTATTGGAGAAAAAGGTGAGATATTTGAAGTTCAAATCAGAACTTATGAAATGCACAGGACAGCAGAATATGGTATAGCAGCTCATTGGAAATATAAAGAGGGGATTTCTAAAGCTGAAAACTTTGATAGTAAACTCACTTGGTTAAGACAACTTATGGAATGGCAAAATGATTTAAAAGATCCTAAAGATTTTATGGAAACTTTAAAAATAGATTTTTTCACAGACGAAGTATTTGTATTTACACCTAGAGGAGATATTATAAATCTTCCAGAAGGATCTACACCTAT
>CAZRHX010000085.1:1927-6978 GCA_964599855.1 uncultured Tissierella sp.
GGTAGAGGAAGATAACGAACTTGATAAATGGCTGAAAACAATTCAGGAGATATTATCCAACCCAAACCCTAATGCAATTGATTTTCTGGATACCGTGAAGATGAACTTATTCTCCTCCGAGATATTTGTGTTTACTCCCAAAGGGGAAGTTATAAACTTGCCTGCGGGGTCTACACCGATTGATTTTGCTTATAAAATTCATTCCGGTGTCGGAAATACATGTGTAGGTGCAAAGATAGATGGTAGAATTGTACCTTTAAATTATAAATTAAACAATGGAAATATAGTTTCAATTATTACATCTGCAAATAGCAATGGACCGAGTAGAGATTGGATTAAGATTGTAAAAAGCACTCAGGCTAAAACTAAAATCCGACAGTGGTTTAAACTAAAAGACAGAAGTACGAATATAATTAAAGGTAAAGAAATGTTGGAAAAAGAACTTAAGAGACAAAACTATAAGGTAAATGAAATTATGAGAGAAGAATGGTTAAAATAAATTCTGTCGAAGATTTATATTCTTCAATAGGATATGGAAATGTGAAGTGTAATCATGTAATAACTAGACTTAAAGAATTATATGAAAAAACTTTGGATTTTAAACTGGATGAAAATACTTTGAAAAAACCAGTTCAAAAGAAAATTAAAAAATCTTATAATGGAATTTCTATAGAAGGTGTAGATAATGTAAAGACTAGAATTTCAAAATGTTGTAATCCAGTACCAGGAGATAAGATAATAGGATTTATAACTAAGGGAAGAGGAATTTCAGTCCACAGAGCTGATTGTCCAAATATAGAACAAGATGCAGAAGAAAATAGGCTTATAGAAGTTAACTGGGATTCTAAAGAAACAACTTCTTATCCAGCTGATATTCAAATAAAGGCTATAGATAGATCCGGACTTGTAGCAGCAATTGCTATGAAATTAAGTGAAATGGATGTAAGCTTACTATCTATAGATGGAAGAACAGGAAAAGATAAGACTGTTCTTATAAAAATGAGTATTGAAATAAATGATATAAAACAATTGGAAAATATTTTAAGAGAAATTAAAAAAGTTAAAAGTGTTATGGATGCATACAGAGTTACTAAGTAGGGGGGGTTACATGAGAGCCATAGTACAAAGAGTTAAGGAAGCTTCAGTAACGGTAGATGAAAAAAAAATAAGTGAGATAAGTAGAGGTCTACTAGTATTCTTAGGAGTCGGAAAAGAAGATAGTAAATCAGATTTGGAATATTTAGTTGATAAGGTTTTAGGGCTTAGAATATTTGAAGATGCTGATAAAAAAATGAATCGTTCTCTTTTAGATATAAATGGAGAATTATTAGTTGTATCTCAATTTACTCTTTACGGAGATGTAAGAAAAGGTAGACGGCCTAGTTTTTCTGAATCTGCAGCTCCTGATCTAGGAGAAAAACTATATAGATTATTTATTGAAAGAGCTAAAAATAAGAATATTGAAGTCAAGGAAGGCATCTTTGGAGCAGATATGAAAGTAAATTTATTAAATGATGGCCCAGTTACCATATTATTGGATAGTAAAAAAGTATTTTAGGAGGTATAGATTTGAAAATATTTAAAATACCAGCAGGAATATATGCTGCGAATTGTTATATAGTTGTAGATGAAGATACAAGTAAAGCTATGATAATTGATCCAGGAGGAAGCTCTGATGAGTTACTTGAATTTATAAACAGGAACTATTTAGGAGTAGAATATATTGCATTAACACATGGACATGCAGATCATATAGGAGGAGTTATAGACCTTAAAAATAAGTTAAATGTTCCTATTATGGCACACAATGACGAATTAGAATTATTGAAAAACCCTGATAAAAATCTTTCAAGTCAAATGGCTACTAATCCAGTTGAAATAGAAGCTTCCATTATTTTAAAAGATGGAGATAAGTTTTCGCTTGGAAATCTTGAAGTATCTGTAATCCATACTCCTGGTCATACAAAAGGTGGAGTATGCTTTAAAATTGGAGACAATTTATTTTCTGGAGATACGCTTTTCAAGGGCTCAATAGGCAGGTCAGATCTATACGGAGGCAATCCTAAAGTTCTTATAAAATCTATAAAAGAAAAGCTTTTTAGATTGGGAGATGATATAAAAGTATGGCCAGGCCATGGGGATGCTACTACTATAGGAGAAGAAAAACTATTTAACCCATATTTAAATTAAAAACAAGGTGATGAAAATTATAAATATATGTATAGAAGGACATGGTTATAACCATGATTTATTTGAACTTATAAGAGTGTTTTTTAAAGAAAATTACATTAGATTTATAGATTATAAAGACTTAGATGAAAAAAACCAGTATTTACTACTGAGTAGACTAGTAAATACTAAAGATAGAGAAATATCTATGGTAAGTCTTTATTACAAGGGCAAATTGATAGAAGAGTTTAAAGAAGAAACAGAAAATATTGATATGCCCTTTTATGATAAAAAAAGACTTCAAAAACTTTCTATTAAAAAAGGGATATATCATGTTTTGTCTAAACATTTTAAAAAGATACTTCCTTGGGGCATACTTACAGGCATAAGACCAGTAAAGATAGTTCATGAACTGGTAGATATGGATATTTCCAATAGAAAAGTTTTAAATATATTAGAAAACGAATACAAATTTATAAACTCAAAAGCTAATTTGATATTAAATATTGCATTATCTCAAAGAAAACATATATATCCAAGAGATAAAGACAAGTTTAGTATATATATAAATATTCCCTTTTGCCCTAGTAAATGTTCCTACTGCTCTTTTTCAAGCTTTAGGATAGATAAAAATATTGAAATAGTAGATTCATATATAGATACTTTACTTTTAGAAATCAAATCTAATAAAGATATATTTAAAAACAAAAAATTAAATACAGTCTATGTAGGAGGCGGAACTCCAACTTCTCTAGAGTCATTTCAATTGGAGAGAATAATTAAAGAAATAAAAAATATATTTCCAGAGGAAATAAAAGAATTTACTGTTGAAGCAGGTAGGCCAGATACTATAGACAGAGAAAAACTTGAAATGTTAAAATCTTATGGAGTAAATAGAATAAGTATAAATCCTCAAACATTTAATTCTAAGACCTTGAAAAAAGTAGGAAGAAATCATAATATAGAATCTATAAAAAAAGCATATAAACTTGCTAAAGAATTAGACTTTGCTACAATAAACATGGATATTATATTGGGTCTGCCAGGAGAAGAATTAGTGGAGTTAGAAAATACATTAAGAGAAATAAAAAAATTGAATCCAGATAATTTGACGGTACATACATTATCTTTAAAAAAAGGTTCAAAGCTATATGAAAATGAGAACAAAAGTACAGAAGAAAAAAAGGTAGTAGAAAAAATGTTAGAAAGAACTTTATTATATGCAGAAGAAGGTGGGTACTTCCCTTATTACATGTATAGACAAAAACAGATTCTTGGGAATTTAGAAAATATAGGATATTCAAAGTGCTCTAAAGAGTGTATATATAATATTTCTATGATGGAAGAAAAAGAAACTATAATTGGCTTTGGATTAGGTGCTGTTACAAAAATTTACTATCCATCGGAAGATAGGGTGGAAAGAGTAGCTAATTTTAAAAGTTTACATGATTATATAGGTAGAATAACTGAACTTATACAAAAAAAGAATGCTATAAAATTTACATAAAGGGTAAATTGGAGAATAGCTTATTCGCAAACAACCTTATAAATCCATAAAAATAAATAATATATTGAAAAAAATTTAAAATCTAAAAGAGATACAATAGGAGGAAAGTAATGGGAAAAAGTATGGGTAGTTTAAGAAGAACAGATATGTGTGGTAATTTAAGAGGAAAAGATGAAGGAAAAGAAGTTGTATTAATGGGTTGGGTTCAAAGAGAAAGAGATCTTGGATCTTTAATATTTATAGATCTTAGAGATACTACAGGAATAACTCAAATTGTATTTGATGACACTTTACAAAAAGATATATTTGAAAGTGTAAAAAAAATAAAATCTGAATTTGTTTTAGCTGTAAAAGGTAAGGTTAGAAAGAGACAATCTATAAACAAAGATATACCTACAGGAGATATAGAAGTTTTAGCAAGTAGTTTTATAGTTCTAGACGAATCTGAAACACCGCCTATATATATAAAAGATGATGATAAAGTATCGGAAATGATGAGATTGAAATATAGATATCTTGACCTTAGAAAGCCTTCTATGCAAGATAAACTTAAAATAAGATCTAAGGCAACAAAAGTGATAAGAGACTTTTTCTATAAAAATGACTTTTTAGAGATAGAAACTCCTATGCTTACTAAGCCAACTCCAGAAGGAGCAAGAGATTATTTAGTTCCAAGTAGAGTCAATGAAGGGAAATTCTATGCTCTTCCTCAATCACCCCAACTTATGAAACAACTTTTAATGGTAGCAGGACTAGATAGATATTTTCAAATAGTAAAATGTTTTAGAGATGAAGATTTAAGATTCAATAGGCAGCCTGAATTTACTCAAGTAGATGTTGAGATGTCTTTTGTAGACGTTGAAGATATAATACAATTAAATGAAAAGTTTTTATATAAACTTTTTAAAGAATTAAAAGACATAGAAATATCTCTTCCTATAAAAAGAATGACTTATAGACAAGCTATGGAAGACTACGGAGTAGATAAGCCGGATTTAAGATTTGGATTTAAACTTATAGATATATCTGAGTCTGTAAAGAGAAGTGAATTCAAAGTTTTTAGTTCTACTATAGAAAAAGGTGGAAGCGTTAGAGGAATAAATATTAAAGCTTCTAGTGATAAGTTTACAAGGAAAGATCTTTCTTCTTTAGAAGAGTATGCTAAAATTTATGGAGCCAAGGGACTTGCTTGGATGAAGATAAATAAAGATGGAATAACATCTCCCATAGCTAAGTTTTTAAAAGAAGAAGAGTTAAATAGTGTTTTAGAGGATATGAATGGAGAAGTTGGAGATTTACTTCTTTTTATAGCTGATAAAACTTCTGTTGTATTTGATAGTTTGGGCAACTTAAGAAATGAAATAGCAAAGAGATT
>CAZRHX010000086.1:0-6947 GCA_964599855.1 uncultured Tissierella sp.
AAGTAGCTATTACTACTATAAAAGCCGGTATACGTATCTTTTTTGGTATTACTTTTCTAAGTAATGATATAACAATATTTGAAGAAATTACAACTGCAGTAACAGCTAATGACATAGAAAATGCATTTACAACTGTATTTGTTACAGCTAAAACTGAACAAAGTCCTACAAGTTGAATCAATACCGGATTATCTTTTATTATACCATTTTTAAATATTTCAGATATCTTCATCTTTTACACCTCCTGATAATTAATCACTAAAATTTTCTCTATAAATTTCCCTAGCAGCATTTATACCAGTTAATATACCTTTTGTAGATATAGTGGAACCAGTTAAAAGCATTACTTCGTTTTCAGCTTGAGGTGAATCTACTGCTATAAGTTGAGACTCAGTCGACTTTCCTTTAAAAGTATCTTGGAAGAAATCTTCCTCAATAGCCTGACCAAATCCTGGAGTCTCACTGTGACTTACTACATCAATACCAGCTATAGAGCCATCACTATTTATTCCAGTGATTGTAACAATAGGATTATCTCCATAGCCTGAGGATTCAGTTTTAAAAGAATATCCTATTATCTCTGCATTCTTATAAACCATTTGTGCTTCTATTATTGGAGCATATTTCCCTTTTATATTTGTAAGAAGTAGATCATCTATTTCCTCAAAATCATCAGCTTCTGGAAATAGTCCCATCACAGCCTCAAAACTTGTTTCTTTTTCTATTTCAGCAATAATAGGAGATGTAAAATCGTTAGTTAAAGCTAAAACTCCCCCTGCTATAGCAGTAAATATAAATAGAATTAAACCTAATTTTATTGTCTCTTTCATTTATTTCACCCTCCCAAACACTTTTGGCTTTGTAAATCTTTCAATTAAAGGGCTTGCTACGTTCATAAGTAAAATTGCATAAGATACACCTTCAGGCATACCACCCTTAACCCTCATAAGTGCTGTTAACACACCTGCACCAATACCAAATAAAATCTTACCATTTGGTGTTACAGGTGAAGAAGAATAGTCTGTAGCCATGAAAACTGCTCCCAATATAAGTCCACCACCAAATATATGATAGGCTAACATTTCAGGATTAACACCGAGAATAAGTAACATTATTGTAGTAGTTCCCACATAGATAACTGGAATCTTCCAATCAATAACTTTTCTAATAAGTAAGTAGGCTCCTCCTATAAGTAAAAGAACTGCTGAAGTTTCACCAAGAGAACCACCTATATTTCCTATAAACATATTTGTTATAGAAGGAAGTTCTGCTGTGCTTCCACTTTTAATAAGAGCCATTGGGGTTGCACCGCTTATACCATCTGGACTTATATAAGTTCCCATTATGAGTGGCCAAGATGATACTAAAGCTACCCTTCCAGCAAGAGCTGGGTTCATAAAGTTAGAACCAATACCGCCGAAAAACTCTTTAACTATTATAATTGCAAAAGCTGTCCCAAAAACTGGTATCCACCATGGCGCATTTGCGGGTAAGTTAAATGCTAATAAAAGACCTGTAACTACTGCACTTAAATCTCCTATTAAAACATCTTTCTTAAAAAACTTTTGTGCAGCTAATTCAAAGAAAACAGCCGACACAACAGATACAGCTATCAATATTGCTGCATTCAGTCCAAAAAAGTATATAGCTCCTATCATAGCAGGAATCAACGCTATAATAACATCTAACATTATTCTTCTTGTAGACTCATTAGATTTAAGATGAGGTGCTAAAGACATAGTTAAATGCTTATCTAAAGCTAATGGTTCTTCTGCTAAATTTAAACTTTTTTCTTCCATTATCTTTCCTCCTTATATTAAGATTTCCTTCTTTTCCTATTTATTTCTTTTTTTGCATGAACTATAGACTCAGTTAAGGGTCTTTTAGATGGACATATGAAACTACAGCTTCCACATGCTATGCAGGACATGGCATTTAAAGCTTCTGCTTCGTCAAATCTATCTTTAAGAGAGTTGGCAGATATATATAAGGGCTCCAAGAAAACTGGGCATACCTCTATACATTTAGCACATTTTATACAAGGCAATACTTTTTCTTTTTTTACTTCTTCTTCATTTAAAACCAATATACCACAGGTACCTTTAATGACAGGAGCGTCTAAATGAAACTGTGTAACACCAGTCATAGGTCCACCAGATATAATCTTTGCAGGTGTTCCGTTAAAGCCTCCACACTCTTCTATTATATCTCCAATAGTTGTACCTATTTTTACCATTAAGTTTTTAGGTGTTTTCACTCCATTTCCAGTTACAGTTATTACTCTTTCATATAGAGCTTTTCCCTCTAATACAGCATCAGAAATAGCCGCAGCTGTCCCTACATTGTTTACGATTACATTTACATCCTTACCTCTTCCATGTACAGGCACTTTTCTTTTAAGAATAGAATCTATCATCCTATAAGAGTCTCCTTGAGGAAACTTAGTTTTAACCGAAACAACTTCTATGTTTCCGTGACCCTTAGCTGCTTCTTTAAGTACTTCTATAGCATCTTCTTTGTTATCTTCAACTCCTATGTATCCTTTAGCTGTTTTGAAATAATCTAACATGATTTCTAAACCATTTACTACCTTCTCAGCATTTTCAAGCATAGTTCTATGGTCGCAGGTAAGATAAGGTTCACATTCTGCACCATTTAAAATGACAGCATCTATACTTCCTCTTGAGGTTATTAGTTTTGTTGCAGCTGGGAAAGCCGCTCCTCCCATACCTACTATTCCAGCTTCTCTGACTATTGTCTCTATTTCTTCTTGACTTAATTTATAATCTTTTGTATGAGATGTAAGTGTATCATCATACTCATTTATATTATCTGCTTCAATAACTATGCAGTCAGTTTGACTACCTCCTGCAGTGTATTTCTTCTCAATTCCTTTTACCACTCCAGAAATGCTTGCATGAACTGGTGCTGATACTGCAGCATCCGAATCACCTATTTTTTGACCTATTTTTACAATATCTCCTTTTTTTACTAGTGCTTTACATGAAGCTCCTACATGTTGACGTAGAGGTATGTATACAACTTGAGGAATCTTTGCAATCTCTACCCTTTTATCTTTTGTAAAAGATTTATTATCTGGTACATGTAATCCACCTTTAAAAGTAAAATTAAGCGCCATTATATTTCCACCTCTTTATAAGATTATTTTGTTATATATTTAAAAAATTAAATATTTAATCATAAAACCTTCTACAAGTATATGATTGATTATTGACAAAGTATATAATTGGTGCAGAGGAAGGGAGTCGAACCCTCACGCCTTTATAAGGCAATAGCCCCTCAAGCTATCGTGTCTACCAATTCCACCACCCCTGCATTCATATAGCTTACTTACATTATAAGCTTTTTATAGCTTTTATCAAGAAGTATTATTGTGAACATTCTAATATCTTGTATTTTAATACATATATCATTTAGTTTCAAGCTTTTCTTATATCAAACTACCATACTAAGCCTCCATGTAAAATAAAGGTTTTCATAAGAATGAAGCCTTTATTTTATATGGATATATAAGTGATTATATCTTAATATAATCATTTATATAATCTTTTAATTTATAGATATATTCAATAAAAGCCGAGTCATAACTTTCATTTACAAAGTTTATGTTTTCATAAATTTTTTTATATGCATCATAATCCAATTTTACTTTTTTAACATAGTTTTCAGTTTCCTTAAAAGGAATCTTATCTAGTTTTTTCCCATCTTTAGAATATTCTTTATCCTTAAGCCATTTATTTACATTTCCACTGCCACCATTGTAGGCCGCTAGTATATTATCCCAATCACCATCAAATTCTTTTTCAAGCTTTTCTAAATACCAAGTCCCAAGTTCTATATTTAACTTCGGATCAAAGAGATCTTCCTTTTCGTAATCTTCAAATCCTAACTGCTCAGCACCCCATTTCCCTGTTTGCTCAGCAATCTGCATAAGACCTCTGGCAGCCTTTGGAGATATAGCCTCTTTATCAAAACTGCTCTCTGTATTTATAATAGCTGCTACTAGATATGGATCCAAATTATGTTCTATAGAAGACTCTCCTATATAATCTTTATAGTACAGAGGATATATACTATATACTACCAAACCTATAATGGAAGATAGGATAAAGATTAAGATTATAGAAATTAGAACTCTAGTAATAATTTTCTTTAAAACTCTCATGCTTTCCTCCTAAACATTTATAAACTCTTTAATAGAAAGTTTATATTTTCTTTTAAACTATCTATAGAATCTAAATTAAAAATAATTATATCACTTTTTTCTTTCTTTTTATCTATATAAAGTTGAGAATCTATCCTATCTATAGCTTCTTTTCTAGATAAATTATTCCTCTTCATAAGTCTATCTACCTGAATATCTTTATCTGCATACACAAGCCAAATTTGATCAAAATAAATATCATATTTTAAAATATTGTTGTATTCTTCAAACAAGAGAGGTATATCCAAAAATATAATCCTCTCTTGCTTGTTTCTCTCTATATCATTTTTTATTTCTTTAAATATATATGGATGCGTTATACTATTTAAAACTTTGAGAAGTTCAGGGTCTGAAAAAACCTTATTTCCTAATAGCTTTCTATCTATCTCACCATTTTTATTTAATATCTCTTCTCCAAAATGTTCAACTATCTCTTTATAGCTAATTCCATCTTTTTTCATCAGCCTTCTAGCTATCTCATCTGAGTCTATCACCTTGTACCCTTTGTCTTTTATAAAATTACAAACAGTTGTCTTTCCTGTAGCTATACCACCTGTTATACCTATTATCCTAGATTTAATGTGTGTCATACCAACTAGCTCCAACTTCTATATCTATTATCAAAGGTACATCTAAAACTATAGCATTTTCCATAAGGTCTTTAATAAGTGATTTAACTTCTTCAACTTCTTCTTTAACAGTTTCTATGATAAGCTCATCGTGAACCTGAAGAACTAATTTAGACTTTAATCCATTTTCTTTTAAAGCCTTATAAACTCTCACCATTGCCATCTTTATAATGTCAGCAGCTGTACCTTGTATAGGTGTGTTCATAGCTATTCTCTCTCCAAAAGATCTTACATTGAAATTCTTAGCCTTCAGCTCAGGAATATATCTTCTCCTATGAAGTAGTGTTTCGACAAAGCCATTCTTTTTTCCTTCTTCCACTATATCTACCATAAACTTTCTTATCCCTTTATAATTTTCTAAATAATTATCTATATATTCTTTAGCTTCTTTTCTAGAAATGTTTAAATCTCTGGAAAGTCCATAGTCAGATATACCATAGACTATCCCAAAATTTACTGCCTTGGCATTGTTACGAATCTCAGGCGTAACCTCATCTAAAGGCACATGAAACACTTCAGAAGCCGTCTTACTGTGTATATCTATTCTCTCTTTAAAAGCTTCTATCATCTTTTTATCTTTAGATATGTGAGCTAAAACTCTAAGTTCTATCTGTGAATAGTCAGCATCTATTAATGTATAATTATCATCTGTTGCTATAAATGCTTTTCTGATCATTTTACCATCTTCAGTTCTTATTGGTATATTTTGGAGATTTGGTTCAGTACTTGAAATCCTACCAGTAGTAGTTATAGTTTGATTAAAAGTCGAATGTATTCTTCCGTTTTTAGGATTTATAAGATCTATATATCCGTCTATATATGTTGACTTCAATTTTACTATCTGCCTATATCTAAGTATCTTGTCAATAATAGGATGTTTTCCTTGAAGTTTTTCTAATACCTCTACATTTGTAGAATATCCTGTCTTTGTCTTCTTAATAACTGGAAGTTCTAAGTGGTCAAATAATACTTCTCCCATTTGTTTGGGAGATTTTATATTGAACTCTACACCTGAAAGTTCATATATTTCATTCGTTAAACTATCTATTTCTTTACTATATTTTTCTCCTAACCTGCTTAATTCTTCTTTATCTATTTTGAAGCCTATATATTCCATATTTGCTAAGACTTCTATAAGTGGGTTTTCTATATCTTTATATAGTTTATCCATGTTTTGTTCTTCTAATAGTTCCATCATTACGGTTTCTAATTTAAAAGTTACTTGAAGCATATAAGCCAGATAATCTCGTCTTTCTTCTTCACTTATATCATTAAAACTTTTCTTTTTCTTTCCCTTACCAAGTAAAGCTTCTTCATCTATTCCATAATAATTTATATATTCCTGACTAAGATTGTTTATGGAATATTCGCTTTGACTAGGATTTATAAGATATTGAGCTATCTTAGGATCAAATATATAGTTTTCTATTTTGATATTTAATCTAAATAAAATTATTATATCTTCTTTTAAGCTATAACCTATTTTTTCTATTTCTTTAGATTGAAAGATAGCTTTAAACTCTTCTTTAAATCTATCTAAAGAATCCTTTAAATCTATATAAAAAGTAGCTTCCCCTTTAACCTTTATAGCAACTGCAAGTATATCATCTTCTATATAATCCCAATTATCTATAAGAAACTTAAATGCAAACTTCTTTTTTCTCTTTATTAAAGTTATTAAGTCCTCAAACTCTTCACTTCCTATGTCTTTATGCTCTATATCAAAATCTAGTACTTCTTCTATCTCTGAGTATTCTGAAGGAATTTTGTTTATAAGGCTTTTAAATTCAAAACCTTGATATATTTTTAAAAGCTCTTCAAAATCTGGCTCTTGAGTTTTTAAATCCTCTATATCAGAATCAAGTGGGACATTGGTTATAATCTCTCCAAGTTTTCTACTTAGATATGCTATAGTCTCATTTTCTATTAAATTCTCTTTTAATTTTTTGCCACTTAAGTTATCTATATTTTCATATACAGTTTCTATGTTTTTATATTCCCTTATAAGTTTTAAGCCTGTCTTTTCTCCAATTCCGGGAACGCCTGGAATATTATCGGATTTATCTCCCATGAGTCCCTTAAGATCTATCAAC
>CAZRHX010000087.1:0-6944 GCA_964599855.1 uncultured Tissierella sp.
GGAAGAAAAGGAGCTAAGATTGGTAATAGACCAGGGATTACAAAGATGAATCAATGGATTAAAACCAAGGGTGGTTTAGAGCTTTTAGATACTCCAGGAATACTTTGGCCTAAATTTGAAGATAAGGAAGTTGGACTTAATCTAGCATTTATAGGATCAATAAAAGATGAGATATTAGATAGAGAAACTTTAGCTTTAAAACTTATTGAAAAACTGATATTAATAAATCCTGGCAATTTAGAAAAAAGATATAATTTAAATATAGAAGATAAATCTGCTCTTGATATAATGGAAGAAATTGGGTTAAATAGAGGATGTAAAATCAGAGGTGGAGAAATAGATTACTCTAAAGTCAGTACCATAGTATTAGATGAGTTTAGGAAGGGTAAAATAGGGAATATAACTTTAGAACTTCCAAAGGTGAGTGATAATCTTGATTGATTTTGAAAAGGAATTAACCTTAAAAGGATATGAAAACATTGCATGCATAGATGAAGTTGGAAGAGGGTGTCTATTAGGTGATGTAGTAGCATGTGCTATTATACTTCCTAAAGACTTAAAAATAGAAGGAGTTAAAGATTCAAAAAAACTAACTCCTAAAAAAAGAGAAAATTTGTACGATATTATAACAGGAAAATCTATAGGATATGGATTTGGAAGAGTGGATTCTAAGATTATAGATGAAATAAATATAAAAGAAGCTACAAGACTAGCTATGAAATTTGCAGTTGAAAATATAGTAGATAAGTTTGGCAATACTATAATTCCAGACTATCTTTTAATAGATGCAGAAACTGTATATATGAATATACCTCAAGCTGGTATAATAAAAGGTGATGATAAATCCCATGGAATTGCATGTGCTTCTATACTTGCAAAAGTGTATCGAGATAGACTTTGCATGGTATGGGAAGATGAGTTTCCAGGATATAATATAAAGCAACATAAAGGATATGGAACAAAAGAACATAGAGAAAAATTAAATTCTATAGGCATGACATCAATACACAGAAAAACTTTTTTAAAAAGAATTATAAAATAGAGAGGTAATATTTATGAAAACCAATATTTTAAAAGGTAAATATGGTGAATCATTAGCTAAAGAATATATAATATCTAAAGCTTATAAGATATTAGAATTAAATTATACCACTAAATTAGGTGAGATTGATATAATTGCATTAGATAAAGATATAATAGCTTTTATTGAAGTCAAAACAAGAAGTAATAGAAACTTTGGCTTTGCTTATGAAGCAGTAAACTATAAAAAGCAAAAAAAGATTATAAACACATCAAAAATATATATAAACAATAAAAATATAAAGAATATTCAGATTAGATATGATATTATAGAGGTATATTTAGAAAAACAAATAAATATAAATCATATAGAAGATGCTTTTTGTCTTTAACAGAATGGATATATAAATATTTAGTAAAGAGTAATTAAATATAATCTCAGAAAAGAGGGAGATATATGTATTCTAAAATAAAAACTTGTACTCTGGAAGGGTTAGATGGTCATATTATTGAAGTGGAAACTGATCTATCAAGGGGTATGCCTGTTTTTAATATTGTAGGCCTACCAGGGACATCTATTAAAGAATCAAAAGAAAGAGTTAGAGCTTCAATAAAAAATAGTGGTTTTGAATTTCCTTTAAATAGAATAACTATAAATCTAGCACCAGCAAATCTTAAAAAAGAAGGTTCACAAATAGATCTATCTATTGCTATAGGAATATTGCTATCTAATGGGGTTATAAAATCTGATAATTTAGATGATACTGTATTTTTAGGAGAACTGTCTTTAGATGGAAAAATAAATGAAATAGATGGACTTCTTCCCATGGTAATTTCTATGAGAGAGTTAAGTATAAAAAGATGTATAATACCACATGAGAATAGAAGTGAATGTGGGTTTATATCGGATATGGAGATAATACCTACAAAAAATCTTAAAGAAATAGTTGGGTTTTTAAATGGAGAAAATAAAATCGAAGCTTTTAAAGAAGATACAGAGTCATCCAAATCAATAGAAGAATTTGATTTAGATTTTCATGATATAAAAGGACAGGAAGGATTAAAAAGGGCATTAGAGATATCGGCGGCAGGTTCTCATAACATGCTCATAATAGGACCGCCTGGATCTGGGAAAACTATGGCTGCAAGAAGACTTCCTAGTATACTTCCAGATTTAAGTTTTGAAGAATCAATAGAAGTTACCAAGATATATAGCATATCAGGTCTATTACCATCATATAATTTGATGACTCAAAGACCTTTTAGAGCTCCTCATCATACCTCATCAAGTATTGCATTAATCGGAGGAGGAAGAATACCAAGACCAGGAGAAGTTTCATTGGCTCATCAAGGAGTACTCTTTTTAGATGAACTACCTGAATTTTCTAAAAATGTATTAGAAGTTTTAAGACAACCGATGGAGGATGAAGTAGTTAATATAGCTAGAGTAAATGCTAGTCTATCTTTTCCAGCGAAGTTTATGTTTGTTGCAAGTATGAATCCGTGTCCGTGTGGATATTATGGTGACCCATTACATGAGTGCACATGTTCACAAAGAGATATAGATAGATATTTAGGTAAAATAAGTTTTCCTTTGCTTGATAGGATAGATATTCATTTTGAAGTTCAACCTGTAAAATATAATGAACTAAAAAATACTAGTAAAGCTGATACTTCAGAAATCATTAGAGATAGAGTTAATATGGCTAAAAAAATACAAATTAAAAGATTTGAAAAAGATAAAATATATAGTAATTCTCAAATAGGCAATAAGGATATGAAAAAGTATTGTCCTCTTAAGAGAAGTTCAGAAGATATAATGGAAATAGCATTTAAAAAGTATAAATTTAGTGCTAGAACTTATAATAAAATTATTAAAATGGCTAGAACAATAGCGGATTTAGATGCCAAAATTGATATTGAAGATAATCATATACTCGAAGCTATAAGATATAGAACTTTAAATAATAAATATTGGGGGTAATATTTATGAAAGATTTAAAATGCAGAGATATCTTCATATGGTTAAATAGTATAGGTATAACAAATAAAAATATTTTAAAATTAGAATATTATTTTGATGATATAAGAGAAATATTAGAAATAAGCCCTGAAAACTTATTGAGTATAAAAGGTATAAGAAAAGAAAGTTTACATAAAATCCTTAGAACCAGAAATAAGGATTTTATTTATAATATATTATTCAAATTAGAAGAAATGGATATAACTATTATAACTGTTCTTGATAAAGAATATCCTGAAAGCTTAATAAATATATATGATAAACCATATGTCCTTTACCAAAAAGGTAATATGATAGACAGAGATCAACTATCTATAGCGATTGTAGGATCAAGGAAAGCTACTTCATATGGAATGTGGGCTTGTGAAAGCTTTACAAAAGAACTTGTGGATTTAGGAGTTACAATTGTAAGCGGAGTAGCACTTGGTATAGACACTGTAGCTCACAAAACTGCAATAGAAGCAGGTGGAAGGACAATTGGAATACTTGGTAATGGGATAGATATATATTATCCTAAAAGAAATGAATCACTATACAAAGAAATAGAGAATAACGGATTTATACTTACAGAATTTCCACCAGGTACACCACCCATGCCCTATAATTTTCCTCAAAGGAATAGAATAATAACAGGTTTATCTTTAGGACTTATTGTTATTGAAGCTAAAGAAAAATCAGGTACATCTATAACAGCTTATCATGCTTTAGAACAAGGGAAAGATGTGTTTGCTCTTCCTGGTAATATAAACAGTATATATAGTCAAGGAACTAATAAACTTATTAAAGATGGAGCTGTACCACTTTTAGAAATTGACGATATTTTACAAGAAATAGATATAATAAAACAAAATATATTTAATGAAAACTTGTCTAAGAAAATAGTAGATTTTACAAATTTAAGTGATACAGAAGGTAAGATAATAGAAATAATAAAGCAAAAGCCTACACATTGTGATATAATCTCTTATCGAACAGGTATAAACATCTCAACTGTTATGAGTATACTTACAATTTTAGAATTAAAAGGATTAATAAAAGAATTAGACAATAGAGTATTTGCTCTAGTTTAATGCATGGAGGTGCATGTATGGCAAAAAAAACAAAAAAAACAAAAAAGTTAGTAATAGTAGAATCTCCAGCAAAAGCTAAGACAATAGGTAAAATGTTAGGAAGAACATATAAAGTTTTAGCTTCTGTTGGACATGTTAGAGATTTACCTAAAAGTACATTAGGCATAGATATTGAAAATAATTTTGAACCGAAATATATAAATATTAGAGGGAAAGGACCTGTAATTAATGAATTAAGAAAAGAAGCTAAAAAGGCTGATAAAATCTATTTAGCTACTGACCCTGATAGAGAAGGGGAAGCTATATCATGGCATTTAGCTTATATTTTAAAAATAGATCCTGAGGATAAAATAAGAGTAGAATTTAACGAAATCACAAAAGAAGCTGTGAAGAATGCTATAAAAAACCCAAGAACATTAGACCTTGATTTAATAGATGCTCAACAAGCTAGGAGAATATTAGACAGACTAGTAGGCTATAAAATAAGTCCACTTTTATGGAAGAAAATTAGAAAAGGTTTAAGTGCAGGAAGAGTACAATCTGTAGCTACAAAGATTATTTGTGATAGAGAAGAAGAAATAAATCAATTTATTCCTGAAGAATATTGGAGTATAGTAGCTTTTCTGAGTAAAGATAAGGAAGAATTCGAAGCTAAATTTACAGCTAAATTAGTAAATGGAAAAGAAGAAAAGATAGAATTAACTTCTAGAGAAGATGTAGATAGTATTATAGAAAATTTAGATAAAGGGAAGTTTATAGTAGATGATATTAAAAAAGGAAACAGAAAAAGGAATCCTTATCCACCTTATACCACAAGCACTTTGCAACAAGATGCTTCAAGAAGACTTGGATTTACTACTAGAAAAACTATGAGTATAGCACAGCAGTTATATGAAGGAATTGATCTAGGTAAAGAAGGTACAGTAGGGCTAATAACATATATGAGAACAGATTCTACAAGAATATCTCAAGGTGCATTAGATCTTTCTAAGACCTATATAATAGAAATATTTGGAAAAGAATTTTCTAATGGAGGAAAAACCTATTCTGGCAAAAAGAAAAAAGATTCTCAAGATGCTCATGAAGCTATAAGACCTACTGGGATTCTTAGGGTTCCAAAAGAAATAAAAGCTTATCTTTCAAAAGATCAGTTTAAGCTATATAATTTAATTTGGAATAGGTTGATAGCATCACAAATGGCACCAGCAAATTATGAAACTATAAGTGTGAATATATTAAGTAATGATTTTGTTTTTAAGGGCAATGGATCTAAATTAGTTTTTCCAGGGTTTTTAAAAGTATATTCTAATATAGATGATAAAGATAAGGATATGAATATACCAAGTTTAGAAAAAGGGGACTTATTGTTATTAAATGATTTAAATGAAACTCAACATTTCACTAAAGCACCACCCAGATTTACTGAAGCTTCTCTGATTAAAACTCTAGAGGAATTAGGTATAGGAAGGCCAAGTACTTATGCCCCTACAATTGGAACTATACTTGCAAGAACTTATGTAGTTATAGAAAACAAGTCTTTTTACCCAACAGAACTAGGTATTTTAGTAAATGATCTTTTAACTGAGTATTTTGATTTGATTATAAATGAAGAATTTACTGCAGAGTTAGAAAATCAATTAGATGATGTTGAAGAAGGAAAATATCCTTGGAAACAAATTGTAAAAGATTTTTATGGAGACTTTAATAAGGAACTTATAAAAGCAGAAGAGGAAATAGATAAGATAGAAATTAAAGATGAAGTTACAGATGTAATTTGTGAAAAGTGTGGAAAGAATTTAGTTATTAAAACAGGTAGATATGGTAGGTTTATGGCTTGTCCAGGGTATCCTGAATGTAAAAATACAAAACCTATTATTGAAACTATAGATGTAAAGTGCCCTAAATGTGACGGTGAAATAATAAAGAAAAAGTCTAAAAAGGGAAGAGTTTTCTATGGATGTAGTAAATATCCTGAATGTGACTTTATATCTTGGGATGAGCCTGTAAATGAAAAGTGTCCTGAATGTAAAAAACATATGGTGATTAAAAGAACAAAAAAAGGAACTACCATAAAATGTAGCGATAAAGAATGCGGATATATTGAGAAAGAAAATATAAAATAGAATATATAAAATAGAATATATCCTTTTATCTTAAAGTATAGTAATATGTAGATATGTATAGAATATTTAGAATTGTATTATAAATGATATTAAGGATTGAATTATAAGGAGGAAATAAGTGTGGAAGAGTTGTTGAAAAAAACAAGAAAATTAAATAAAGCATTGCAGAATTATGGACCAGATCCAGTTCCATTCATAGAATTGAGTAAAAAATTAAGTGATATTTTAGAGGCAAATGTATATATTGCTAGTAAAAAGGGTAGAGTGTTAGGTTATAAGTTAGCTAAAGGATATGAATGTGATATAGTTCAAATTCAAGTAGAAAAAACTCAGTATTTTCCTAAGGATTACAACGATAATTTATTAGCTATAAAAGAATCAGAAGAAAATATTGGCGAATTTAAAAATTGTGTATTTGAAGATTCCTTATCTTGTGATCATGCAGATAAAGTTGCTACTATAATTCCTATTTTAAGTGGAGGAGAAAGACTCGGAACTTTAGTATTAGCTAGGTTTGGTAAAGATTTTACACAAGAAGATTTAATATTAGCTGAATATAGTGCTACAATAGTTGGTATGGAAATATTAAGATCTAAAACTGATGAAATAGAAGAAGAAGCTAGAAAAAAATCAGTAGTACAAATGGCTATAGGGACTTTATCTTATTCAGAACTTGAAGCTATGGAGCATATATTCAATGAATTAGAT
>CAZRHX010000088.1:0-2526 GCA_964599855.1 uncultured Tissierella sp.
TTGAAGACTATGATCCTATTTTGATGTTGGACTCTTTTGATAGTATAAATCCAGATGAATATACAGCAGGATTTCCTATGCATCCACATAGAGGAATAGAAACAATCAGTTATATATATAGAGGACAAATGACTCACAAAGATAGTCTAGGTAACGAAGATACTATCAAGGGTGGAGAAGTACAATGGATGACCGCAGGATCTGGTATTTTACACGAAGAAAAGTTACCAGCATCAGAAAGACTTCTGGGAGTACAGTTATGGTTAAATCTGCCAGCTAAAGATAAAATGGTTTCACCTAATTATCACAGTATAAAAAACCCTGAAATTGAAGAAATTCCTTTAGAAGATGGAAAATTAAGACTTCTTGCAGGTAAGTACAATGATAAAGAAGGATTTATAAGTAAATATCTACCACTAGATTATTATGACATACATCTTAATCCAAATGCGTCAACTCTTATAAAAACTGAAAAAGATCGCTCTGTTATGATTTTCACATTATTGGGGGATGCATATATTGGAGGAGAATTGATAAAAGAAAAAACAGCTGTTAAATTGACAGAAGGAGAGTATGTTGAAATAAAAGCTTCAGATAAAAATTCTCAAGTATTATTTATAAGTTCAAAGATGCTAAAAGAACCAGTATCTTGGGGTGGGCCAATAGTAATGAATACAAAAGAAGAATTAAATAAAGCATTTGATGATTTGAAAAGAGGAACTTTTTTACAGAAAAAAATATCTTATTAAAGAAGAGTTCAACTTATACAGTAGTATTAATTATTATATTATTATTTTTCTATTAATAAAGATATATTAAATAATATTGATTAGTAGCCATTTGAGACGGTTTATGTTTCAGATGGTTTTTTTAGTAGTTATTTGATTATTCTACTAAAATATATAGAAGATATAAGAATTATTTTGAAAAGAGTTTATAGTTTTCAAATAAGATTTTTTATATTCAATATTGAAACAGTTTTCTGAATAGTATAATATAGTATGAAGGACTAATATTTCTATACAATCTAAGCAAAGATTAAAAACATAGGGAGAGATATTTATGTATACTTTAGGAGAACTTGAATCAATTGCAAAGGATTGCCATCGATGTAAACTTTCTGAGAATAGGACCAATGTAGTTTTTGGAGATGGTAATCCGAAGGCGAAAATAATGTTTATTGGTGAAGGTCCTGGATTCAATGAGGATAGAATTGGACATACATTTGTCGGAAAATCAGGACAACTTTTTGATAAGATTTTAAAAGCTATTCAAATAAAAAGAGAAGATATCTATATTGCCAATATAGTAAAATGTAGACCTCCAAATAATAGGAATCCTTACGTCAAAGAGTGTGATACTTGTATGGAGTTCTTAAGATGGCAGGTTAAGATAATAGAGCCTAGTATTATAGTATGTCTAGGAGCTATTGCAGCTAAGAATATCATAGATAAAGATTTTAAAATAACTGAAAAAAGGGGAATCTGGTTTGATATAGGACAATATTCCGTCATATCTACATATCATCCAGCAGCACTTCTTAGAGATGAGAGCAAAAAACAAGAAGCATGGGAAGATTTCAAAGAGATAAAAGAAAAATTAGAAAA
Source organism: uncultured Tissierella sp. (assembly GCA_964599855.1). GTDB lineage: Bacteria > Bacillota > Clostridia > Tissierellales > Tissierellaceae > Tissierella_A. The sequence goes on from CAZRHX010000088.1 coordinate 1,608, forward strand.
CATATAAAAATATAAATAATTATTTAGTATAATAGTGTTTTTTTAATAATTTAAATATTCTTGCTATTATATATACAAAAGTGTATAATTTCAATAAAGGAGGGATAAAAATGAAGAATAATAAATTTTTTGAAATCCTACAACGTGTAGGTAGATCATTCATGTTACCAATTGCAATTTTACCGGTAGCAGGTTTATTTTTAGGGATTGGTGGCTCTTTCACTAATACTACAATGATTTCGGCATATGGTTTAGAAGGAATATTAGCTCCTGGTAAAATCTTATATGGGTTTTTAGTAATAATGCGTTCATCAGGAGATATTATTTTTGCAAATTTGCCTATTATATTTGCTATAGGTATAGCTATAGGTATGGCAAAGGCAGAAAAAGGAACGGCTGCATTGGCGGGAGCTATATCATTTTTTATAATGCACTCAGTTATAGGAGCACTTATACAAATTGGTGGTGGTTCTGAAACAATGCTTGAAGGTACAGTTGCTCAAACAGTTGGAATTGAATCGTTGCAGATGGGAGTGTTTGGCGGTATTATTGTAGGGCTTGGTGTCGCAGCACTACATAACAGGTTCTATAAAATCGAATTACCAGCTTCCTTGTCATTCTTTGGTGGTACAAGATTTGTTCCTATAATTTCAGCAGTAGTATATCTATTTGTAGGAATTCTTATGTTCTTTATATGGCCACCTGTTCAGGCTGCTATATATAATATAGGAGACTTAGTAAGAGGGTCAGGATATGCGGGAACTTGGTTATATGGATTCATGGAAAGAATATTGATACCATTTGGGCTTCATCATGTGTTTTATTTACCATTTTGGCAAACAGGTGTTGGTGGAAGCATGGTAGTAAATGGGGCTATGATAGAAGGAGCACAAAACATTTTCTTTGCCCAATTAGCAGA
>CAZRHX010000088.1:2536-6903 GCA_964599855.1 uncultured Tissierella sp.
AGCTACTAGATTTATGTCAGGTAAATTCCCATTAATGATATTTGGGTTACCTGGAGCTGCACTAGCTATGTATCGCTCCGCTAAAGATGTCAACAAAAAAGTTGTAGGGGGACTTTTGTTTTCTGCTGCATTAACTTCTTTGTTAACGGGAATAACTGAGCCTATAGAATTTACATTCTTATTTGTTGCACCTATCTTATACGGTATTCACTGTATATTTGCTGGAGCTGCATATATGTTGATGCATATTTTCAATGTAGGTGTAGGAATGACTTTTTCAGGAGGTTTAATTGACTTATTTCTATTTGGAATATTGCAAGGAAATTCGAAAACAAATTGGATATGGGTTGTAATTATCGGAATAGTTTATTTTGTAGTATATTACTTCTTATTTACTTTCTTAATTAAAAAAATGGACTTAAAGACACCGGGTAGAGGCGATGATGAGGTCAAATTATATACAAGAAAAGATGTAGATGCTAAAAATACTGAGAAAGATGGAAGTGTAGAAACTGTAGATGAAAAATCCAGAATGATCAGTATTGGTTTAGGTGGATATGAAAATATTGAAGATGTTGATTCATGTGCAACAAGACTAAGATGTACAGTTAAAGATCCATCTTTAGTTAAAGAAGATATATTAAAGTCTACAGGTGCTGCTGGAGTTGTTAAAAGTGGTAGAGGTGTACAAGTTATATATGGTCCTGTCGTATCTGTTATAAAATCAAACTTAGAAGAATATTTACAAAAACCAGCAGATGAAAATCTAGATGAATATGATATATCAACAGAAGAGAAGAAGGAAGATCAAGTAAAAGAAGAAGCTGACGAAGCTAAGAGCATTACATTGAATCTATATTCTCCTATGAAAGGAAAAACAGTTCATCTAGAGAATTTGTCGGATGAAGCATTTAGTTCCAAAATAGTTGGAGATGGAATAGCTATTGAGCCAGAAAATGGACAAGTATTCTCGCCAGTAGATGGGAAAGTGATGATGTTATTTGAAACAAAACATGCTATAGGCCTGGTTACAGATTCTGGAGCTGAAATATTGATTCATATTGGAATGGATACTGTAAACTTAAAAGGTGAAGGTTTTGAGGCATTTGTAAAAAATGGAGACACAGTAAAAAGAGGAGAAAAGATTATAGAAGTTGATTTAGAACTTCTTAAATCCAAAGGTTATATATTGACGACACCAATGGTCATAACTAATACTTTTGATTTCTCTGAAATAAATCCAGTAGAAGAAAAGAATGTAGATATTAGCGATATAATATTAAATATAAAAAAATAATTTTATAATTATAAGTAATCAGATATATAGTTGACTGTATATCTGATTTAGGAGGATGATAAAATGAAGAACAATTTTAAAGATGAAACTGCATTAGTACAGTCTTTAGAGGAATTTGAAGAAGGAGAACCTAGAGTATATCCCATGGTTCAAAGTACAACATACAATTATAAAGATCCCGATTTCGTAGCAGAACTGTTTGATTTGACTAAAGAGGGACATATGTATTCAAGAATAAGCAATCCCACTCTAGCGGCATTTGAAAACAAAATAACTCAATTAGAAGGTGGAGTTGGAGCAGTGGCTGTTTCATCAGGTCAAGCTGCTACAAGTATGGCAGTGTTAACTATCTGCAATTCAGGAGATCACCTAGTAGCTACAAATACATTATATGGAGGTAGCGTCAGTCTTTTAGATTCTAGTATGAGAAAAATAGGTATAGAAACTACATTTATAGGACCAGAAGCTAGTGAATCTGAAATAAAAGCAGCTTTTAAAGATAATACAAAAGCTTTATTTGCTGAAACAATAGGTAATCCTGGTATAAATGTTTTAGATTTTGAAAAATTTTCAAATATAGCAAAAGAAATGGACGTACCATTTATTGTAGATAATACAGTAGCTACTCCTTATCTATGTAAACCCATCCAACATGGAGCAGATATTGTAATTCATTCAACTACTAAATATATAGACGGTCAAGGCTCAAGTGTTGGTGGAATAGTTGTGGATAGTGGGAATTTCAATTGGGATAATGGTAAATTTCCAGAAATGATAGAACCAGACCCGAGCTATCATGGTTTAAGTTATGTAGAGACATTTAAAAATGCTGCTTATATAGCAAAAGCTAGAACACATATATTGAGAGACTTTGGATTTACTATGAGTGCTTTCAATGCAACTATATATCTAAGAGGATTAGAAACACTTCATGTTAGAATGGATAGACATTGTGAAAATGCTTTAAAAGTAGCAGAATTTTTACAGGGCCATAGAAGTGTAGAGTGGGTAAATTATCCAAAGTTAAAAGATAGCCCCTATTTAGAATTAGCCAATAAATATTTAGAAAAAGGTGCAAGTGGGATGATTCTCTTTGGAATAAAAGGTGGATCAGAGGCGGGAAGAAAGTTCTCAAAGAGTCTTCAGTGGATAAACAATGCAGTGCATCTTGGAGATGTTAGGACATGCTTACTGCACCCAGGAAGCACAACACATAGACAATTAACCGAAGAACAACAGATAGCAGCAGGAGTCAAACCAGAAGCTATAAGATTGAATGTGGGAATAGAAAATATTGATGATATTATAAGAGATTTAAAACAAGCCTTAGAAGCTTAAAGCAGATTTAAAATAGATAAGAACACCGTATCCCTAGCATCTTAAAAGACTAGAGATACGGTGTTCTTATTTGGAAAAAGGAATAAAATAGAGAGTTTGTTGCTAAGTATATTAAAAGGATAAATATTAGGGAAACTTATTTTATGATAGATATATCCTGTCCCCATTTGACGAATCAAACACTCTAAAGTCGTTCTTATCAATATAAAAAGTCCTTACTTCTCCTGTTGTAGCTGCTTCTAAATTGAAGTCTCTGCATATAATATGAACTCCATTTATTTCAAAATGTAAGTAATTTTCAGAACCTAGGGGTTCAACTGTTTTTATAATAGCCTCAAAGGAAATTGAGCTTTCTTGAGGAATTAAACTTATTTTTTCAGGACGAATGCCAAGATTGATAGCTTGGTTTACATTCAGTTTAAATTTGGAGTTGTTGAGTGAGATATTTCCATCCTTGAAAGGAATAATATTCATAGAAGGTGACCCGATAAATTCTGCAACAAATTGATTTAGAGGATTTTCATAGAGATTAGTAGCTGTGTCTGCTTGTTGGATACGACCTTTATTCATCACCACTATCTTATCTCCCATAGTCATCGCCTCTACCTGATCATGAGTTACATATACAAATGTTTTCTTTAAACTTTTTTGTAAATTTATAATTTCTGATCGCATTTGAACTCTTAGTTTAGCATCTAGATTTGATAGAGGCTCATCCATTAAAAAAGCTTTTGGTGATCGAACTATACATCTACCTAAGGCAACCCTTTGTTTTTGACCTCCTGATAAATTTGCGGGTTTTCTATCTAAATATTCATCAATACCAAGTAGTTTAGCAGCATCTTTGACCTTGGTGTCAATCTCTGATTTAGACATTTTTCTCAATTTAAGTGGATAAGCAATGTTATTGTATACTGTCATGTGAGGATAAAGTGCATAGTTTTGAAAAACCATAGCCAGGTCTCTATCCTTAGATAGTTTATCATTAACTTTATCATTATCGATTAAAATTTCACCAGAAGTTATATCCTCTAGCCCAGCAATCATTCTAAGAATAGTACTTTTACCACATCCAGAGGGGCCAACTAATATAATAAATTCACCATCATTAATTTTAAGGTTAAAATCAATTACAGCATAAGTTTTTTTATCATAAGATTTATTCACGTTTTTTAATATAATATTTCCCATTTTTATCTCTCCTTTATTTGATGATAATATATAGTATACACAAAATCCAAAAGATTTCATATAAGATTAAGATTAATTAATTTAATAAAACTTAAAAATATTATAGACAGATTTATTCTCTTAATTTATATATAAAATTAAGAAAAGGGGTATTAATAAAAGTAATAATTTAAATATTTAATATAAATAAAATTAATTTGAAATATCTTTATTTAAAGCTTAAAGTTGATATATAAGTATCAATAATTTTCTGCAATAATATTGTCTGCAGAGAGTATACTTATCCAAAGCCACTTAGGAGAGAGAATAAATAATCTTTTAATTAAAAACAAAGATTTTATAAGAAGTAAAGATATTTTACCAAGATTCTATTTATTTTAAATTATATAGAATTAAATTTAAAGTTTTATAGGTTTACTTTAATAACCTAAATACATCATATGAGGAGATTTAAAATGAAAAAAATTTTACTACTAATCACAGTGATTGTTATGTCAATGACCCTGTTTGTTGGGTGTTCATCGAATGACACACAAAATGA
>CAZRHX010000089.1:0-6837 GCA_964599855.1 uncultured Tissierella sp.
CAATAAAACCAAATTAAATATTATCTATAAATATTAAATATTTTTAATATATGCGTTTTTAAAAATCAATTGGGTAATTAAATTACAAGGGCAAATAAAAAATAATAAATAAAATGAAATTTAAAATTTAAAAGGAGGAATTTATCATGTATGAACTCAACAATGCATTCAACAGTATGCTTTTATATCTACCAAGTATTTTAAAAGCTTTAGTGCTATTTTTAATAGCTTGGATAGTAGCAGTAGTTGTTAAAAACCTATTACAAAAATTATTATTGAAGATGGGTGTACAAGATCATCTGTCCAAAGGAAGAAAACCAGCAGATTCTGATTACGGTAAAGAAAGGGTAAAAAACATAGCCCAAGTAGCTTACTTTTTAGTATTCCTACTCTTTTTACCTAGTATACTAGATGCCCTAGACATGACATCAGTGTCAAGACCTATATCAAATATGATGGAAAACTTGCTTGCATTTATTCCACGTCTCATAGGTGCTGGAATAGTATTATTTATAGGTTACTTTATAGCTAAGATAATAAGAGACTTAACATTTACATTTTTACAAACTATAAATGTTGACAAATGGTACAATAAACTAAGCCCTGGACTTGCCAAAGGTGAAGTAAGTGCTGAACAAAAATTTACACTTGCAGATGTACTATCTAAAGTAGTTTTTGGTATAGTTTTAATACCAGTTATAACAATGGCACTTGAAACACTCAATATTAACACACTTACAGAACCCATACTTTTAGTCTTAAATAAAGTAATGGCGATGATTCCAAATGTATTTGTAGCTATAATCTTAGTTGTGTTAGGTTATTATATAGCAAACTTTATATCACAGATCTTGGAACAATTGCTTACAAGAATGGGTATAGAAAAGATATATACTTGGATGGAAGAAAACACAGAAGGAAACATTCCAAGATTTAACCTTTCAAAGATAATAGGAAATATCGTTAAGGTTCTAATCATACTCTTTATGACAGTAGAAGCTTTAAGAATCTTAAAACTAGACGTACTAAACACTATAGGATACGGTATAATAAGCTATATACCACTAGTCATAAGTGGACTTATTATAATAGGAGTTGGAATAATAGGTGGCTATTTTGTAGAAGGTCTTATAAACAAATATATGAATAGTCCATTTACAGCAACAATAGCAAAATATATCATAATAATATTTGCAGTATTTATGACTCTAGAACAAATTCAATTTGCTTCAACTATAGTAAACATAGCATTCTTACTAGTTCTTGGAGGACTTTCAGTAGCCTTTGCCTTATCATTTGGTCTAGGAGGACGAGAGTTCGCAAACAGACAACTTGAAAAGTTAGAGAAGAAAGTAGAAAAAGAAAATAAAAAACCAGCAAAACACGATGATACAAACCCAATGCTATAGATAAAGATTTAAAGATAAAAAAGTAGCCAATAATTTAATTATTGGCTACTTTTATGCTTTTTTTAAACTTTACTCCATTTAAAAAACCTAGTTATAGAAGCAAGTAATTTTTCTTCTTTATATTCAACTGAATCATGAGCTTTAAACTCTATATCTTCAATTATGTTCTTTGCATTTCCCTCTGTAAGAGCTTTGTACTGGCTAGCTGAGACCATGTCTTTTAACAGGTCTAAGGCTTCCCTAACCTCTGGAGACCTTTTTCTATTAGTGTGAGCATCTGTACCCACAAAGTGAATCATCTTATTTTCTAAAAGTATCTTAGCCGTTTCCTTTACCTTTTTCCCATAAAAACCTTGCAATGAAGGAAGATTTAACTGGGCTAGGGCTCCTTTTTTTATAAGCTCAAATAAGATATTTGGATTTTCTTGAACTTTTAAATATCTCTCCGGATGAGCTATTATAGGAACATATCCATTTAACAACAAGTCATAGATTACTGAATCTGTATATATGGGAATATCATTCATTGGAAACTCTATAAGAACATATCTGCTCCCATTTAAAGTTGCCACCCTCTTTTCTCTTATATCTTTTAATATATCCATAGAAATATAGACTTCATTACCCAAATAAACTTGCAAATCCAAATCCTTGTCCTTAAGAGCTTGTCTTAAGATTTCCAAAGCCTTTTTATTTCTATCTAAAGATAGGCTATCTTTCTCAATATAATGAGGAGTGGCTATAACTTCTTTTATACCATTTTTTAAATAAATCCTAGCCATATCAAGACTCATATCTATATTCTTTGAGCCATCATCTACTCCTTGTATTATATGATTGTGTATATCTATCATCTTATTCATCACCATAATAACTAGCATATTGTGTATACCCATAGCCGCCATACTTGCCTTTTTTTACAGGTATCTTATTTAAAACAGCACCTATAATATTTGCATTTACTTTCTCCAGTAAGGCCTTGCCATATTCAATCTGATCTACTTCAGCCTTACCCGTTTCTATAACAAGAAGGGTTCCATCTACTATTGTAGAAAGTATAGCTGCATCTGTTACAGGACCCACAGGAGGAGTATCCAATATTACCATGTCATATTTTCCTTTTACAAGTTCTAAAAACTCCCTCATGCGATTAGAACTAAGTAGTTCAGACGGATTTGGAGGTATGGGACCAGATGTTATTATAGAAACACCTTCCAGTTCTTCTGGACTAGAGATAGCTTCTTCAAGAGTCGTTTTGCCCATAAGTATGTTTGTAAGGCCCAAGCTATTTGGGATATTAAACATTTCATGACCCTTAGGTTTTCTAAGGTCGCAATCCACATAAAGTACATTCTTTCCTTCTTGAGAAAGTGATATAGTGAAGTTGGAAGAGACAGAACTCTTTCCTTCCCCTGGGATAGAAGATGTAATGGCTAAGGTTTTTATGTCCTTATCTATATTTGCAAACTGTATATTTGTTCTCATAGTCCTATAGGCTTCAGATATAGGAGACTTTGGATTGTTCTTAACTATAGAAGATCTATCTTCATTTTTATCGCCTATAGCTGGTATAGCTCCTAGAACCGGTAAGTTAAGAACTCTTTCAATATCTGCAGGTGTTTTGATGGTATTGTCCAAGTATTCCAGTAAAAAGCTTATAAAGACACCTAGCATAAGACCCAGTACAGCAGCTATAGCCATATTTAAAAGCTTTCTAGGGCTAACAGGGTTCTCAGGAACTATAGCTTTATCTACTATCTGAATATTTTCTATATCCATCTTTGCTTTTACAACTTCCATAAACTGATCTGAAACTTCATTGGCAATCTTAGCCGCAAGTTCCTTATCAGGGTCACTTGCAACTATCTTTATTATCTCTGTATTATTTAATAAACTTACCTCAATCTTATCTTGAAATACATCATAAGGAATATCAAGATTTAAATTATTAATAACTCTATCTGCTACAGTCCTTGATTTAGCAATTTCACTATATGTAGGCACTAACTTCTCACTCAAGATCAAATCATCATATTGAATACTGTCATTTGCCCTAACTTCCTGAGATTTACCAACTAGTAGGGTTGTGAATGTTTCATACTGAGGTGTCATAATAAAAAAACTTAAAATTCCTGAAAGCAGTAAAGCTGTAAGAGTTAGACCAACTATGATCCAAATTCTTTTTTTCAATATGTAAAAAACTTCTTGCAAACTAATCTCTTCCATTATCTACAAATCCTCCTATATTCTACTTTTTATACTAATCTTACTCAGCTTTTATCTCCAAGTAATCATCTAGTAATCCTTTATATATTATCATCTATAAATATATTATACAAGCAAAATTAGGATTTTCTCTTAGTTTTATACAAGCACTATTTGAAATCTCTTTCAAATTCCCATAGTCTGACAATATATGTATATTATTCATATAATTAATGATATAATAGATTCATTATATGAATATTCTATATATGCTAATCTAAAAAATAATCTAAAAAGAAAGAGGTCAAGTAAATGAAGAAAAAAATAATCATAACATTGCTAATAATACTATTAGCTCTTGGAGCCGTTTTCATATATGGTTCAGGATTGCTTGGAAAAGTAAACAATGTAGAAATACCTAAAAAAGATGATGAACTAGGTATAAAAGAAGAAGTAACAGAAATACCTACTATAACTAATATACTCTTATTTGGAATAGATGAAAAATCCGGATCAGAAAAAGGTAGATCAGACAGTATAATGATTGCATCTATAGATAAAAAACATTCCAAAATAAAACTAACATCCATAATGAGAGATACATATGTAGATATACCAGGCCATGGAATGGACAAAATAAACCATGCCTTTGCCTTTGGCGGTCCAGAACTTGCCATACAAACTGTCAATCAAAACTTTGATATGAATATACGTGAATTTGCCACTGTAGACTTTGAAGGACTAGCACATATTATAGACACCATAGGCGGGGTAGAGATAGAGCTAAAAGAAAATGAAGTCAGTCATGTTCCTGGCAGTGTTGTAGGGACTCAAATATTAGATGGTAAACAAGCGCTTGCCTACTCTAGGATAAGAAAAACTGGAAATGGAGACTTTGAAAGAACCGAAAGACAAAGAATTGTCTTAGAAAAAATATTAAAAAAGGGACTAAATACAGGTATAAGCAAATATCCAAAAGTGCTCACTACAGTACTTCCATATGTAGATACAAGTCTATCTACAAATGAAATGCTTAAGCTAGGTAGCTCTATATTCACTTCAAATATAGATGACATAGAACAGTTTAGAATCCCTATGGATGATTATTCAAATCCACAATTAATTGATGGTATCTACTATCTTGTTCCAGATACCCTAGATATAAACATAGGATTCTTACACAAGTTTATCTATGACCAATAAACATAAGCTAATTAAATAAAAAACGTCCAAGGAGTCTTTATGGAAAACAAAAAAAACTTAACTTTTATAGCAGCACTTGTTTTATCGCTACTACTTATAGGAACCATAGGCTATAAAATATTTCTAGAAGTAAGCCTTCTAGACGCCCTCTATATGACCGTTATAACAATATCTACAGTTGGATATGCTGAAGTTGCTAGAATGGATGGAGAAGCTAAGATTTTTTCTATAATTCTTATCTTTACAAGCCTGGGTACAGTAGGTTATCTCTTTTCCAGCATTGTAAGTTCATTTTTAGAAGGAGATTTAAGAACTGCTTGGAGGAGAAGAAGAATGGAAAATAAAATCATAAAACTAAAAGATCACTATATAATCTGCGGAGCAGGTGAAACAGGAATAAATGCCATAAAACAGTTTCAAAAAACTGCTATAGAATTTGTAGTCATAGAAAAAGATGATGCAAAGGTAAATGAATTGATGGACGAAGACATACTGGCTATTTGCGGCGACTCAACTCATGAAAACATCTTAGAAAGAGCAAATATAAAAGATGCCAAAGGACTTATATCAACTCTTCCCAGTGATGCAGAAAATGTCTATACAGTTCTAACAGCAAAATCCCTAAATGAAGATATATATATATAGTTTCAAGGGCCATAGAAAAACATGCCGACGAAAAACTCAAAAAAGCAGGAGCTGACAACACCATATCTCCAAATGAAATAGGTGGAAGTAGGATGGCAGCCCTTATGCTCAGGCCCACAGTTATATCTTTTCTAGATATAATGACCCATGCGGGAGATATAGTCCTAGACTTAGAAGATGTAATCGTAGGAGAAAACTCATCTATAAGAGAAAAAACTTTGATAGATGCAAAGATCCCAGAAAAAACCGGACTTATAATCCTAGCCATAAGAAAAAAACTAGGAAATCAATGGATCTTTAACCCAAGCTCCGATGAAGTCTTGAAAATAGGAGACACCATGGTCGTACTTGGAACAGCCGAACAAGTAGATATACTTAGATTGCTTTCAGAAGAACAAACAATATAAAAGAAGAAAGATTTCTCAGATTTGAGAAATCTTTCTTCTTTTATATTATATTAGACAAAGATTCTTGCTACTCCATGACTCAAGAGGGTTATAAGAACACCAGCTATAAAGTTACCCAAGAAAATAGTAGGAAATGCCCACTTAAACCTTATATCTAGCAGAGCCGCTGCCAAGCTTCCACTCCAAACCCCAGTCCCAGGCAGAGGAATAGAAACAAAGAAGAGCAAACCCACTACACCATATTTTTGTATCTTAACTGAACCACTAAAAGACTTGTCTGTGAGTCTATGTATAAGCTTATTAAAGGTCTTGGTCTTTTTCAAATAATCAAAGATTGGCCTTATCATAAATAAGATAAAGGGCACAGGAATCATACTGCCTATAAAGCTCAATAGTGCAGAATGCATAGGGCTAAGTCCCAAAGATACACCCAACGGAATAGCACCCCTAAGCTCTATAACAGGCAGCATAGCCGTCAATATAACTGTCAATTCAATTGATAAAAAATCAAATATCTCTTTCATCAGATGTCCCCTTTAAACTATCTATTCCTTCTTTCAAAATTCAGTAATCTTCTATATTGCAAAATAATTATATATACTCTTATATAATACCATAAAAGTTTGATATTATATATATAATTTTAGTCCTATGGTCACAATAAAATAAACTACCAAGCTCCATAATATCCTATAGTTATACTACTGCTGATGGCTCCTTTTTCCATAGACTCCTGGATAGACTTTCCTTCCAAGATTCCCATAAGAAAACCTGCTATATAACTATCTCCCGCTCCCATACTATCTACTACTTGACAATCTATTATTCCAAACTTAGTAAACTCTGTTTGGTCTTCATTCTGTCCTTTTACCCTAACGATTGACTCAGCGTCAATTTGTTTAGCAACAATAGTCTGATTAACATTGTCCAAATCAGCTTTATAATTAATGTCTGTAACATTCTGTTCC
>CAZRHX010000090.1:0-1902 GCA_964599855.1 uncultured Tissierella sp.
TTTGAGTGAACAGATAGAAGTATTTGTCTGTTAATTTGGGTGGCAACGCGGTAGACTTCTCTCGTCCCTTATTTTTTAATAAGGAACGAGATTTTTTGGTTTTTGGACAATTTAATATAAGTGACGATGAAAAATAGTAATTAGTTTTTATCTATAAAGAGAGCAAATATTTGGTGAGAGTTTGCAGATAGACTGATGAATCCATTTCTGAGCTATTTACGAAAAAAGTAAATTGGTATTCCTACCTTACAGGATTTGAGTGAACAGATAGAAGTATTTGTCTGTTAATTTGGGTGGCAACGCGGTAGATATCTTTCGTCCCTTATTTTTAAAAATAAGAGGCGGTTTTTTATACAGAAAATTAAAGGAGGAATTATGATGAGAGTATTAGCAAATGATGGTTTAGAAAAAAAAGCGGTAGAAGAACTAGAGAAAGATGGTATCTATGTAGATACAAAACACTATGAAAAAGAGGAACTTTTAGAAGTGATAAAGCAATTTGATTGCTTGATAGTCAGATCGGCTACTAAAGCAAATAAAGAACTTATAGATGCAGCTAAAGGAAGTAAACTTAAGCTTATTATTAGAGCCGGTGTTGGACTTGATAATATAGATGTTCAATACGCAGAAAACAATGGAATTGTAGTTAGAAATACGCCAAATGCAAGTAGTAACTCTGTTGCTGAACTTGTTTTAGGTCACATGATTTGTCTTGCTCGCTATATAACTATTTCTAATATAACCCTCCGTGAAGGTAAATGGAATAAAAAAGCTTATACTGGAGTAGAGCTAAGTGGTAAGACTTTTGGAATTATAGGATTTGGAAGAATTGGAAAAGCCTTAGCAGATAAAGCAAGTGCTCTTGGCATGAATGTAATATTCTATGATAAGTTTTATAAAAACAATGAAAAATATGAGTATCTTCCATTTGATGAAGTCTTAAAAAGGGCTGATTTTGTGTCACTTCATGTTCCAAGTACTGACAAACCAATTATAGGAAAAGATGAATTTAAGATTATGAAAGATGGAGTATTTTTAATAAATGCTGCAAGAGGTGGAGTCATAGATGAAATAGCTTTATTAGTGGCATTAAATAGTGATAAAGTTGCTGGAGCTGGCATGGATGTATTTATGCAAGAACCAAAGCCAAATCCAGATTTATGTAACCATCCTAAAGTATCAGTTACGCCACATATAGGAGCAGCTACAAGAGAAGCACAACTTAGAATTGGTCAAGAGATTATAGATATAATTAAGAATTTTGATGAAGGACCTAATATAATGGTAGTTTAGAAAGATATAAAAGATGTTATATATGTGTTTAATTTTAATATTAAAAACCTACAAACAAAATACTCTTCCTGAGACTTCAGATATATAATATCTTATCTCTAGGAAGAGTATTTTAATTAATATATTTATTTTAATTTATGAATAAAGAAACCACTTCTCAATTTAGGTTCAAACCAAGTTGACTTGGGAGGCATTACTTCGCCTGCATCTGCAATATCGATTAAATCGTCAATAGTTGTTGGGTACATAGAAAAAGCAACTCTCATTCCATCCGCAACCCTAGCTTCAAGTTCACCCAAACCTCTTAATCCACCTACAAAATCAATTCTGGTATCAGTTCTAGGATCTTTTATATCTAAGATAGGACTGAGAATATTATTTTGCAAGATGGATACATCTAATCTTTCAACTGGATCTTTAGGGTCAAAGATACCAGCTTTTGTTTTGAGTTCATACCAATTCTCATCTAAGTACATACCAAAGCTATGTTTTTCTTTTGGCTGAAACTGTCCTTGGCCTTGATAAAGATTTACCTCAAAGTTTTCTTTTATAAGTTCTATAAACTCATCTGCAGATAAGCCATTTAAATCTTTTACTACTCTATTATAA
>CAZRHX010000090.1:1912-6807 GCA_964599855.1 uncultured Tissierella sp.
ACTGAAAGAAAATAATTGAATTCTTCAGTTCCATCGTAATCTGGAGATTCTTCTCTTCGCTTTAGTCCAACATTTACTGCTGAAGCTGATCTGTGATGCCCATCTGCGATATAAAGATAATCTATATCATTGAATAAAGAAGTTAAATCATCTCTAGTTGAACTGTCGTCTATGACCCAGATAGTGTGACCTATATTATCTTCGGATACAAAGTCATATTCTGCTTTATTTGAATCCATCCAGTTTTTTATAAGGGCACTTACTTTTTCATTCTTCTTATAGGTTAAGAAGATAGGGCCTGTGTTTGCGTCAGTATAGTCTACATGATTTGTTCTGTCTATTTCCTTATCTGGTCTTGTGTATTCATGTTTTTTAATTACATTATTCATATAGTCATCAATAGAAGTACAGGCTACCAATCCAACTTGAGAGCGTCCATCCATAACTTGTTTATAGATATAGTAATTATCAGTTTTATCCTGAATTAAGACCTTGTCTTTGATCATATTATCTAGGTTTTCACTAGCTTTTTCATAGACGAGTTTATCATGTATATCAATATTTTTATCTAGATCTATTTCAGCCTTGTCCACATGTAAAAAAGAGTAGGGATTATCAACTACCATTTTCCTAGCTTCCTCACTATTCATAACATCATATGGAAGTGCTGCTACTTTTTCTGCTAAATTAGGCGCTGGTCTATATGCTTTAAAAGCTTTTAATATTGCCATATTTATCCTCCTTGTAAATAAAGAGACTCCTTGAGAAGCCTCTTTAATATATATTATTATTTTAGTTCTAAAATATCATTTATATTTTCTATTAAGCCTTTGACATCATCAAGAGTATAATCACCCATGTGAGATATTCTAAAGGTATGTTCTTTTAATTCGCCATATCCATTTGAGATCATATACCCTCTTTCTCCCAATTGTTTATTTAAATCAGCAACACTGATTCCTCTAGTGTTTTTTATAGTTGTCAGAGTATTAGAAAGATATTTTGGATCTTGAACAAATATATCAAAATATTCTTTAGCCCAATCTCTTATATATTCAGCCATCTCTATATGACGTGCAAAGCGGTTTTCAATACCTTCCTCCAAGATTTTATCTAATTGATAATCTAAGGCAAACATGTGTGGTAGGGAAGGCGTAGATGGATATTGATGATTTTTATTATGGACAAAGTTGTATAATTCCACTAAGTCAAAATAGCATCCTCTATTTTCTACCTTTTTAGCTGCTTCGATAGCTCTATCAGAAACAGAACAGATAGCTAAACCAGCAGGAAGACCTAAACATTTTTGAGTGGATGTTATATTTACATCTATACCCCAATTGTCTGTTTCAATCTTTGTTCCACCTAATGAACTAACTGAGTCTACCAAAAGTAATATATCAGGATACTTAGATTTTAAAAGTTTAGATATATCAGAGAGTGAGTTCATTAAACCAGTTGAGGTTTCATTTTGAGTAATTGTCATAACGTCATATTTTCCTGTAGATAGAGCTTCATCAACCATTTCTACAGTTGTTGGAGATCCTAAAGGAGAAGTTATCTTATCAGCAGGAACACCATTTGCTTGTGCCATCTTAAACCATCTGTCTCCAAAAGAACCTACTGAAAATACTGCCTCTTTTTCTAGTACAAGATCTTATAGCACCTTCCATCAATCCACTACCTGAAGAAGTTGATAGTAGTATTGTATTTTCGGTAAGGAATACTTTTTTCATTTTCTCTTCAATACTTTCTTGTAAATTTGAAGCGTCTTTTGTTCTATGACCAATTTGAGCTGTAGAAAGTTTTTCTAATACATCTTCTTCAACGTCTATTGGGCCAGGTATAAATAATTTCTTATGCATGTTCTTAGCTCCTTTCAATTCGGTTAAATATCAAAGCAATTTCACCATGCATGTATTATATCATAAAATGGAGATTTCTAAATAGAGTTTTCTAAGAATATTTTGAATATATGAAACTTACTTATAAAGCAACATAGATAATAAGTATTTAATTATATATTTACAGATGATAAATTTATGTGATAAAATACTTATTAAAGTAGTATTATGCATTTGTAAAATTTAAAATTAGAAAATAAATATAAATATTTCATAAGGAAATAATACATATGAAAAATCTGTTTTAATAATTTAAATATAACGCTATAATTTTATATACTTGTTATAAAAGACAATACCAAGTATTATATATAAGTAAACAAATTTTAAATTAGAAAATTTAAAATTGAATATTAAGATAACTTGAGGTGCATATATGATTTATGGAATAGGGGATTTACATTTTGATTATTCCAAGGAAAAGTCTATGGATATATTTGGAGATAATTGGATAGAGCATGAAGAACAGATAATAGAAATTTGGAAGAACAAGGTTAGAGAAGAAGACCTGGTTTTAATTCCAGGAGATATTTCTTGGGCTTTGAAACTTGAAGATGCATATTTTGATTTAAAGAGGATAGATGAATTACCTGGGAAAAAGGTATTTGTAAAAGGAAATCATGACTATTGGTGGCAAAGCATGAAAAAAATGAAAGACTTAGAACTTGAAAGTTTATTTTTTATACAAAACAATGCCTATCATTATAGAGATGTAGGTATAGGTGGAACTAGAGGTTGGAGTTCTAGAGATTGCGATTTTTTTGATGAAAAAGATGAAAAAATATTTAAAAGAGAATTATTGAGGCTTAGAAACTCTTTATTATGTATAGATAAAGATACAAAATTTAAGATTGCTATGATTCACTATCCGCCTTTTGATATGAATTTAAAGCCCAATGCATTTGTGGAAATCATGAAAGAGTTCGATATAGATTTATGTATATATGGACACCTACATTCAGATGGACACAAGTATGTAGTAGAGGGGGAGATAGATGGAATAGAATTCCAATGTCTTTCAAGCGATTATTTAAAATTTGAAGTTAAATATTTATATGGGGAGTGTATATGATGAAATTGATAATAGAAAAAGATTACGATAGTATGAGTAAAAAAGCTGCAGATATATTAATAGAGGCTATAAATGATAATCCAAATATAGTTCTAGGGCTTGCTACGGGAAGTACACCTATAGGAATGTACAAGGAGATTATTAAGCAATATAATAATAAAAAAGTAGATTTATCAAAGGTTAAAAGCTTTAATTTAGATGAATATGTAGGTTTAGAAGGGACAGACCAAAATAGTTATAGATACTTTATGGATGAGACATTTTTTGATCATATAAATATAAATAAGAAGAATACCTATGTGCCAGATGGTAAAGCTGAGGATTTAGATGCTCATGGCAGAGAATATGATGAAACTATAGAAAAAATGGGTGGAATAGATATCCAAATCCTTGGTATTGGTACTAAGGGACATATTGGATTTAATGAACCAGATAGTGAGCTTTCAGTTGGAACTTCAGTAGTCAAACTTGCAGAGAACACTATAATGGATAATGCAAGGTTTTTTAAATCACTAGATGAAGTTCCAAAGACCGCAATAACTATGGGAATGGGCAGCATACTTAAGGCTAAAAAGATAATTCTTTTAGCAAGTGGAGAAAGTAAAAAAGAAATAATAAAAACAATTTTGGAAAAAAACACCTTAACTACCTATATACCGGCAACATTTTTAGCCATGCATCCAGATGTAACTGTAATGATAGATGAAGCAGCTTATGAGGGATAAATTATAGGAGGCAATTATGAGAACTTTAATTAAAAATGTCAGAATAATAACTCCTTTTGAGCTTCTTTATGACCACAGTTTAATTATAAAAAAAGATAAAATTGAAGATATTGTAGAAGATAAAGATATAAACTTAAAAGAATTCAAAAAAGTGGTAGATGGACAAAGCCTATATTTAGCTCCTGGATTTGTTGATATTCACAATCATGGAAATTCAGGATTTGATGTGATGGATGCTACTGAGGAAGCACTAGATAAGATAGGAGCTTATCATATTTCCAATGGAGTCACATCTTATCTAGGAACTGTAATAACTTCTTCTTATGAGAATATTAGCAATGCTATAGAAAATATAGTGAGTTATAAAAGCAAGGATGACAAGGCTAATTTAATTGGCATACATCTGGAAGGACCTTTTTTCAATAGATTAAAAAAGGGTGCGCAGCCTGAGGAATATATAGTTAGTCCAAATATTGGAAAGATAAAAAAAATACTAGATGAATCAAAAGGAAATCTAAAAATGCTTTCTTTAGCTCCAGAACTTGCAGGTTCTATGGAGCTTATAAATCTTTTAAAGGAAAACGACATAATAGTTGCCATGGCACATTCTAATGGAAAATATAAGGATATTAAGAAGGCTATAGATAATGGAGTAACTGTTGCAACTCATCTTTACAATGGAATGAGAAACTTTACTCATAGGGAACCAGGAATAATAGGTGCATCTTTAACAGATGAAAGAGTATATTGTGAGATAATCTATGATAGATTTCATCTTCATGATATAGCTGTTAAGATAGCTTTAAAGATGAAGGGATATGACAAGATTATATTGGTTTCAGATGCTATGAGGGCAGCGGGATTAGAAGATGGAGAGTATGACCTAGGAGGACAAAAGGTCTTTGTAATAGATAAACTTCCAAAACTTAAGTCGGGGAGTATTGCAGGTTCTACTCTAGACTTGCAGAGAGCAGTCTATAATATGATTTACTATCTTCAAGTGCCAATAAAAGAAGCTGTAAAAATGGCAAGTTTAAATCCAGCCAAAGCTATAAATATGGATAAAGATATTGGAAGTATTGAAATACGTAAAAATGCAGATCTGATTTTATTTGATGAAAATATAGATATAAAACAAGTATTTATTGGAGGAAAACTTGCCTGGAAAAAGAATTAGAAGTTAAAGTTTTAGGT
>CAZRHX010000091.1:0-6782 GCA_964599855.1 uncultured Tissierella sp.
TGAAGAATCTATGACTTCTAAAATCTCATCATATTCTTCTTTTATCTTTTCAAGTGCTCCATTTATATCTGGCCAATCAAATCCAACTTTCGCAGCAATTTTTTGGATCTTCAAAGCCTTCATAAGTGATGGAAGTCCAGAAATATGATCGAATTTTTCTCCTGTAGTGACAAACCCTCGTTGTAAATCCTTCAGTCTATCCCAATTATATACTACTTCCTCTGATTTTACCACCTTTTCATTTGAAAAAACATGTGGATGCCTATATATTAGCTTGTTTGCCAAGGCAGTCGTTACATCTATTATACTAAATTCTCCTCCATCAAAAGCTATCTGTGAATGAAATATTACTTGTAAAAGTACATCTCCTAGTTCTTCTACCAGAGAAGCCATATCGTCTTTATCTATTGCATCTACTACTTCATAGGCTTCTTCAATCATACACTTTCTCAAAGAACTATGAGTTTGTTTTATATCCCATGAGCAACCATCTTCACTTCTAAGTTTTTTCATTATCTTTACTGTATCATTAAAATCAAATATTTTTTTATTTTCTTTTTCTAATCGAGGAATGTATATACTTGTTAAATACCCAACTTCTGAATTTCTATCCAATAAATATATAGGTATTTTATTTACTTTCTCTTTATACTTTATACCCGCACTATCAATAATGTAAACCTCATATTCATCTCCATATATTTCAGATAAGATTAACTTTACTTCAGAGAGGATTCTTTTATTATAAACTTGACTTATTATAATGTCTGTATTTATATCAATCATAGAAAAATCAAAGACAGTTCCATCAACTATTTTAAGTCCATTTACCGGATCTTTTTTCACACTCATTATAAGAGGGTCTATAAAACTCATTCCAGTAACTATCTCTATATCTACTCCTCTTTCTATAAGTATCTCTACAGTTCTCTCTGCGACCAATGGATTTCCTGGTACAAAATAATTTATATCTTCTCCACCTAAAGTTTCTTCTTTTAAAGAATCTACTATAGTTTCATAGACATCTTTAAACTTTTCTTTACCTTCATAAAGATAGTCAAAAGTTTTATAATCTATGTTTTTATCTTCAAAATATTTTATAGTTGGATGATTCCTAGTTCTTAAAAAATTTTTAGCTCCATTATGAATTCTGTTGATTGCTCCAAGTGTCAAATCATCTACACTGCCTGGTCCTAATCCTATTACATAAATTTTAGTCATTCTTACTCTCCTTCTTCTCTTCTCTTATATCTATAATTAAATATAAGAGAATTTTTTCAAAAGAATGACTCCAAGTTATAAAATACTTGAAGTCATTCTTTTGTTATTTCTTATCTTCTTCTAAATATTTCTCTATATCTGATTCATCCTCAAGTTTTTTAACATAATCATCATATTTGTTTTCCTCCATAAGAACTATAATCTCAGGTCTTAAAGACTCTAGTGTGTCCTTTTTTTCTTGTACTTCAACTATATGATAACCCAATACTGTTTTGATTAAAGGACTTATCTGCCCTTCTTTTAAAGAGAAAACCACTTTATCAAACTCCTCTGGATTATAACCTCTAGAAAAGTATCCTAGTTCACCACCGAGTTCTAAACTTTCTTCATCTATAGAGTTTTCCATGGCTAACTCTTCAAAATCCTCGCCATCTTCTAGTTTGCCTAAGATTGCTTTAGCTTCTTCTTCTGTCTCAAGCAATATATGTCTAGCTTTTATAACTGTTAGTTCTTCTTGCTTTTCATTAAAAAACTTTTCTATTTCTTTATCTTCTAGATCAATATCTTTTATAAATTTTGATTTATGCTTTTCTATCAATAAATCTCTTTTCGTGTTTTTCCTAAAATGATCCTCATCCATTCCTATGCTTTCTATAAATTCATTTAACTGTTTTTCTCCACCCATAGATTCTTTCATATCATTTATATAGGCGTCTAACTCTTTATCTTCCACTTCTATTCCTTGCTTTTGAGAGTCTTGAAGGATAATTTTTTCTAGAATCAGTTTTGCTAAAACTTCTTTTTGAAGAGTATCTTTATATAATTCACCTTCAGCATCTACTTGGTCCATTATCTCTTCTCCCATTTGATTTACATATAGTTTTTTATATACTCCATATTCTTTATCATATTGTTCTTTTCTTATATCCTCATCATTTACCTTTGCTACAACATCTTTTGGTACATTTTTTGCACAGCCATTCATAAAAACAGCCATAGATATAATTATAATCATAGATAACAACCTTGGTCCTTTTCCTTTGTGCACTTTAAACATCCTCTCTTGAATTTATCCTATATTTTTTATTATACATTGTTTTCTTCTTTATTAAAATCATTAATTTTTTCAAGAAGCTTTTTTATTTCTTTTAGTATGTCTTTTCTTATTTGAAGCTCTAAATAAGGATTGTTTGACAAGCTAAAGGTCATATACCTTCCATATTCTCTTGATAGTTCATTTATCAAAGGGAGAGCTACATCTTTATTTGTAACTAATTCTAATCTAATCTTATCATCTATCTGAATTATGTTCTTTATCTTATTTCTATTTGCAATTGCTTTTATCAGAGATATATTCATAAGATTTTCAATTTCAATTGGAATATCACCAAATCTATCTATGAGCTCGTCTAAGAGTTCACTATATTCCTCTAAGTTTTCTATGACGGCAATCTTTTTATAGATTTCTATCTTTATTTCTTCATCTTCTATAAATTTAGATGGTATAAAGCTATCTATTTTAAGGTCTACTGTAGTTTCTATTTCCTCTTCTACTTTTTCACCTTTTAATCTTCTAATAGCGGCTCCTAAAAACTTGACATATAGATCATACCCTATAGCTTCGATATGACCATGCTGCTGAAGTCCTAAAAGATTTCCAGACCCTCTGATCTCTAAATCTCTCATAGCTATCTTAAAACCTGATCCAAACTCAGTAAACTCTTTTATAGCTCTTAGTCTTTTTTGAGCTACTTCAGATAAAACCTTATTGGGTTGGTAGGTAAAATATCCATAGGCCATTCTATTTGTTCTTCCAACTCTTCCTCTTAATTGATAGAGTTGTGACAGTCCCATCTTGTCAGCATCATAGACTACTATTGTATTTACATTTTGAATATCAAGTCCCGTCTCTATAATGGTAGTACAGACCAATACATCATACTCTCCGTCTAGAAAATCCATCATGACTTTTTCAAGTTGCCTCTCTCCCATCTGACCATGACCTATGGCCACACGAGCCTCTGGCACAAGTTTTCTTATTTCATTTGCCATCTTATCTATAGTCCCTACTCTATTATAGACAAAATAAACCTGCCCTCCCCTTGACATCTCTTTCAATATAGCATCTTTTATCATCTGAGGATTAAATTCTACTATATATGTTTGTATAGGATATCTTTCTTCAGGTGGATCTTCTATAACACTCATATCTCTTATTCCTACAAGCGACATGTGTAAAGTTCTAGGAATAGGAGTAGCTGTTAAAGTAAGTACATCTATATTTGTCTTGAGTTCTTTTAAAGTTTCCTTATGCTTAACTCCAAATCTTTGTTCTTCATCTATTATCAAAAGACCCAAATTCTTAAACTTTATATCTTTAGATAATATCCTATGAGTTCCAACCACTATATCTATATTTCCATTTGCCAAGCCTTCCATAGTTAACTTTTGCAGTCTAGGCGTTCTAAATCTACTCAAAAGACCTATATTTATAGGGAAGTTTTTAAACCTCTTTATCATAGTGTTATAATGTTGTTGAGCCAAAATTGTAGTAGGTACAAGGATCGCTACTTGTTTGCCATCCATCATAGCTTTAAAAGAAGCTCTTAGTGCTACTTCCGTCTTACCATAGCCTACATCTCCGCATAAAAGCCTATCCATAGGTTTAGCTTTTTCCATATCCTTTTTTATCTCATAGGATGAACTAGCCTGTCCTGGAGTATCTTCATATGGGAAGAGGTCTTCAAACTCTCTTTGCCAAACAGTATCTCCACTAAAACTATATCCCTTTTGACTTTCTCTCTTTGCATAAAGATTTAATAGATCAACTGCCATATCTTCTACTTCTTTTTTAGCACGAGCTTTAGTGTTTTTCCATTCCACACTATTTAATTTGTTCAATCTAGGCTTTATAGAATCTGAGCCTATATATTTTTGAACCATATTCATTTGATCTATGGATATATAGAGTTTATCATTGTTTTTATATCTTATGGTAAGATAATCTTTTTTTATCCCCTGAATGTCAAGTTGTTCTATTCCCTCATATCTTCCAATTCCATGGTTTTCATGAACTATGAAAGATCCAACTTCTAAATCTCCTAAGTTTATAGTATCTTTCTTTTTATCTTTTTTAGTTTTCCTGAACTTTTTCTTTTGAGCTCCAAATATCTCTTTATCACTTATAACTATAAGTTTTAAATTTGAATATTCAAAGCCTCCATGGATAGTCCCTGGAGTTATAATTACTTGATTTGACTTTATTTCTCTTTCTCTCTCTTCACAAAAACTACTTATAAAACCTAAATCGTCCAAAGAACTTTTAAGTCTAAGTCCTCTTTCACTGGTTCCAGATAAAAGTATTATCTTATATCCTCTATATTTATAATGATTTAAATCTTCGACTAGTAAATCCATCTTTCCACGATAATTGTCTGTATCTTTCACAGAAAAATTGAATATAGCTTTGGGTTTAAAATAAGCCTCTCCTTTTAAAATAACACTATTTGTAATCACGCTTCTATCATTTATAGAAGGGATTATCTCATCATATCTATAATTCGTATTTATATGCCTTCTAGTAACTTCTCCTGCTTCTAACAAATCTGTGATCCTCAGAATCCTCTCTTCATTTAAACTTTCAAATCTACTCTCTATCATCTGAGGCTCTTCTATGAAAACTATAGCCTCTTCTTTAAAATAATCTACAAGAGGAGTCAAGTTTTCTTCTGGAATATATGGAGTTATAATATCTTTGTTTTTCAAACTAGAGTCTTCTTTTAATATCTCTATATAGTTATTAAACTTATCCCTTATATTTTCATTTTTTTTATATGTCTTTAAATCCTCTTCTATAGCTTTTATCACATCAAGTCTATATCTATCCAGTATAAGTATTTCTTTATTTGGGGAAATTTTCACCTCTTCTACAATATCTAAAGACCTTTGGCTTAAAACATCAAAGGTTCTTATACTATCTACTTCATCATCAAAGAGTTCTATTCTATATGGAAAATCTTCTCCTGGAGGAAATACATCTATTATACCTCCCCTTATACTAAAGGATCCCTTAACTTCTACTGTAGCTGTTCTATCATATCCAGCTAGGACAAGTTTCTGAGAGATCTCATTTAAATCTACAATAGAATCATTTTTTATTTCCAAGGTAAATTCTTCAAATATATCAGAGCTTATAAGCTTATCTAGGAGAGCCTCTATAGAAGCTATTACTATAAAATTGTCACCGTTATTTAGCTTTGAGGCTACTTTCAACCTTTGATTTAAGTTTTCATTGCTAGCTATATCTATATCATAAAAAAAAGTCTCTTTACGAGGAAGAATCTCCACATCTAAACTCGAAAGATTTATTATATCTTCATAAAGCCTTCTGCTTTTTTGTTCATTTTCTGTTATAAGAAGAACTTGTTTTTGAGTATGGACATTTAAGGCCATGACAATCTGACTTAAAGATTCATCTATGATTCCATAAGTTGAAATTGGACTGAGTCCATCTTCTATTGCTTCCAAGAGCTTCTTATAGGAATCCAAGTTCTTTAAAGGATCAATTAAAAAATCTTTCATAGTTTTTACTCCTTTACAAATAAATTTAAACCCAGGATTTGTCCTGGGCCTAAGTTTATTTTTTATTATATTTATTCATAGATTCATCTATATCCGTTTTTATAATATTTTCAATAGCTTCTGAAGCAGTTAAAATAGCTTCTTCCATATGAAGACTCTCTTCTTTAGAAAATCTCCCAAGTACAAAACTTGCTAAATCTTCATTGGGATGTTTTTTCCCTATCCCTATTTTAACTCTGGGGAATTTATCGTCTTTGAGATGATAGATTATAGATTTTAATCCATTATGAGAGCCAGCACTGCCCTTTGCCTTTATTCTTATAGTAGAAAAATCTATATCTATATCATCGACCACAACAATTATATTTTCAATTGGTATTTTATAAAACCTTGCAATCTCACCAACTGCTATTCCACTATTATTCATATAGGTGTGCGGTTTTACAATCATAACCTTTTTCCCACCTATATTCCCCTCTCCATAGACGGATTTAAATTTAACCTTATTTATATTTATATTATTTTTTTCGGCTAATAAATCTACTGTAGTAAATCCTATATTATGTCTAGTATTGGTATAATCCTTTCCTGGATTACCCAATCCTACAACTATATACAAAACAATCATCTCCTGATTTAATCAAATATTTCACTTATGGATTTATTGCCATTTATTCTTTTTATAGCTTCAGCAAAACTATGTGCTACGCTTGTAACCTTAATTTTATTTGATGGACAATTTCTAACTAAAGGTATGGTATCTGTTATTACAAAGCTCTCAAGTTCTGATTCACATATTCTATCTACAGCAGGCCCAGAAAGTACACCATGAGTTGCACAAGCATAAACTTTTTTAGCACCTTTTTCTTTTAAAACAGATGCAGCCTTGGCAATAGTGCCACCAGTATCTATCATATCATCTACTAAGATAGCATCTTTACCTTCTATATCTCCAATTATATTCATAACTTCTGCTTCAT
>CAZRHX010000092.1:0-6770 GCA_964599855.1 uncultured Tissierella sp.
AAAGAAGGAAGAGACTTTAAGACAGTTGTAAGAGAAATTACTGAGATAGTAGATGGACCTATAAGTGCCGAAGTAGTAAGTGAAGACCACGAAGGCATGTTAGTTGAAGCCAGGGATTTAGTTAAGATCCACGAAAATATAATCATAAAAGTACCTATGACAAAAGAAGGACTTAAGGCTGTAAACATATTGGATAAAGAAGGCATAAAGACAAATGTTACTCTTGTATTTTCTGCGAATCAAGCACTTCTTGCAGCAAAAGCTGGAGCAAGTTATGTAAGCCCATTTGTAGGAAGACTTGACGATATAGGAAATGAAGGAATGGTTTTAGTAAAAGATATAGCAGAGATATTCTATATATATGGAATAGAAACCGAAATAATATCAGCAAGTATAAGAAATCCTATGCATGTATTAGATTCTGCAAAAGCAGGTTCTGATATAGCTACTATACCTTACAAAGTATTCAATCAAATGTTGGGTCATCCTCTTACTGAAAGTGGAATAGAACAATTCTTAAATGATTGGAAGAGTGTAAAATAATTTAAAATATATCACCTAATTAAATCTTTAAATTATAAGAGTTATTACAAAACTAATATAAAATCTGGAGGGATATTTTAATGGATAGAAACTTACCTGTAAACTTGGGAAGAGTTACAGAAGCTGCAGCTTTAGCAAGTGCTAAATATTTGGGTCAAGGAGATAAGAATAAAGCTGATGGTGCTGCAGTAGACGCTATGAGAAGGATGTTCGATACTTTGGATATAGATGGAGTTGTAGTAATAGGAGAGGGCGAGATGGATGAAGCTCCTATGCTTTATATTGGAGAAAAGATTGGAATGGCTGGAGAAGACGAGTTGAAGGTAGATATAGCAGTAGATCCCTTAGATGGAACTACTTCGGTTGCCAAAGGACTCCCAGATGCAATATCAGTAGTAGCAGTTGCGCCTCGAGGATGTCTTCTTCATGCACCAGATACCTACATGGAAAAGATAGCAGTAGGACCAAAAGCTAAAGGATCTATAGATATTAAAAAGACTGTAAAGGAAAATATTGAAAATGTAGCCAAAGCTCTTGATAAAGATGTAAGTGATGTAACTGTCATAGTTTTAGATAGAGATAGGCATAAACCTCTGGTAAAGGAAATCAGAGAGGCTGGAGCTAGAATTAAAATGATAAGTGATGGAGATGTTTTAGGAGCGATTACTACTTGTTTCAATTATTCTGAAGGAGATATTCTCATGGGAGAAGGGGGAGCACCTGAGGGAGTTATATCTGCAGTTGCCTTAAAATGCTTAGGTGGCGAACAACAAAGTATGTTAAAACCATTTACTAAAGAACAGAAGAGAAGATGTTTAGAAATGGGTGCGGACTTAGACAAGGTATATCACATTGAAGATTTAGCTAAGGGTGATGAGATGTGTTTCGCAGGTACAGGAGTTTCCCAGGGGGAACTTTTAGCTGGAGTAAAATATATGGGAAATAATACTGCTGTTACTGATACACTTATATTGAGACTTGAAACGGAAACTATCAGATTTATTAAAGCTACACATCGACTAGATAAAAAGCCGGAGTATGCTAAATAGAAGGAGGATTTCTTTGAAGCCTGAAGACTTAGAAAAGAAAAAAATTGTAGAGCTTAGAGAAATAGCTAAGATTTTAGATATAGCTAGCCCATACAAATATAAAAAGTACGAACTTATAGAATGTATCTTAAAAAAGCATAAAAACAAAGATGTTGATCAAATAGACAAGCAAGATAAAGAAATTATAGATTTAGAAGGTATAAACATGAAAGATTTGTCTGATAAGGCTACAGAAGAAATGGAACAACTTGACAATATAAATATGGCTGAAGGAATACTTGAAATTCATCAAGATGGATTTGGTTTTTTAAGACGTCATAATTATCAATCGGGAGATAATGATATTTATCTTTCAAATTCTCAGATAAGACGCTTTAGAATGAGAACTGGAGATAAGATTTCAGGAGTTGTTAGACCTGCAAAGCAAGGAGAAAAATTTAAGGCTCTTTTGTATGTGAAGGGTATAAACGATTTGGATCCTGAAACAGCAGTGAACAGACCAGACTTTGATAGTTTAACTCCCATATATCCTGAGGAAAGAATGGAGCTTGAAACAAGTTCAAGCGATTATGCAACTCGTATGATAGATTTGATAGCGCCACTTGGTAAGGGACAAAGAGGTATGATAGTTTCTCCGCCCAAAGCTGGTAAAACAACTCTCTTAAAGATGATCGCAAATTCTATCAAGAAAAACCATCCTGAATCAGAAATGATAATCTTGCTTATAGATGAAAGACCAGAAGAAGTGACAGATATGAAGAGAACAGTTGATGCAGATGTAATATATAGTACCTTTGATGAACTGCCGAGAAACCATACAAAGGTTGCGGAAATAGTTCTTGAAAGAGCTAAAAGGCTAGTAGAACATGGTAAAGATGTGGTAGTTTTATTAGATAGTATAACTCGTCTTGCAAGAGCTTATAATCTTACGATTCCTGCAACAGGAAGAACTCTTTCGGGAGGACTTGATCCTGGAGCTCTTCACCTTCCGAAGAGATTTTTCGGAGCTGCAAGAAATATTGAAGAAGGCGGAAGCCTTACTATTCTAGCTACTGCTCTAGTAGATACTGGAAGTAGGATGGATGATGTAATATTTGAAGAGTTTAAAGGTACAGGAAATATGGAAATCCATTTAGACAGAAAGCTTTCAGAAAAGAGAATATTTCCTGCTATTGATATCCATAAATCAGGGACTAGACGTGAAGACCTTCTTCTTTCTCAAAAGGAATTAGAATCAATATGGGCAATCAGAAAAGGATTTAGTAATGCACCAAGTTATGAAGTTATAGAAACTTTTATCAATAGACTTGTTAAAACTAAATCCAATGAAGAATTTATAAAGGATATGGTAAATAAAAATCTATTTTAGTTGAAACTGGGTTTTTATTATGGTATAATTTAATGGTTAAAATGATAATATGTCTAAGCGATATATACACATTTGGAAAGAGGTGAAAGAAATGCAAAAAGATATTCAACCCGAGTATGTAGAAGCTACTGTAACATGTGTATGTGGTAATACATTTAAAACAGGATCTACGAAAGATACTTTAAAAGTAGAGATTTGTTCAGAATGCCATCCGTTTTTCACAGGTAGACAAAAATTTGCTGAGCGTGGTGGACGTGTAGAAAAATTCAAGAAGAAATATAAAATAGACTAATTTCTTCAAAAACCTAGGTTAGTTGCAAGAGCATCTAACCTTTTTTTGAATATTTTTATAAAGTTAAAGGATAGTGATAGATTTGAAAGAAAATGTTTTGAAACATAAAACCACTATTGGTGGTCAAGCTCTTATTGAAGGTATTATGATGAAGGGTCCAGAGAAAATCTCTATAGCCGTTAGAAAACCTGATAGTGAAATAGAATTAAAAGTAGACCCTATAAAGAGTATCAGTAAAAAGAATAAAATTTTTTCGCTTCCCTTTATAAGGGGAGTTGTAGGACTTGTTGAAGCTATGATAATAGGTACAAATGCTTTGATGTATTCTGCTGATTTTTTTGAAGAAGAGGAAATAGAATATAAAGAATCTTTATTTGATAAAGTTTTTAAAGATAAAGCGAATGATGCTGCTATGTTTTTTACAATTGCTTTTTCTATTATGATTTCTATATTAGTCTTTATGATAATACCAAATGTCTTAACAAGTGTCTTTAGAAGATGGATAGCAAATCCAATATATTTGAACTTAATAGAAGGACTTATAAGGGTTTCTATATTTTTCATATATGTAATTTGGATTTCAAAGCTTGAAGATATAAAGAGAGTATTTGAATATCACGGAGCTGAACACAAGTCTATTCACTGTTATGAAAATATGGAAGAATTGACTGTTGAAAATATAAAAAAATATCCAATACTACATCCAAGATGTGGAACCAGTTTTTTATTTATGGTAATGATAATAAGTATATTTGTATTATCATTCTTTGGTTGGCCAAATCCTCTTCAGAGAATACTCATAAGAATAGCCATGTTTCCAGTAATAGCAGGTATTTCTTATGAAATAAATAGATTGATTGGAAAAAGTGATAGTAAATTTGCCTATATAATTTCTTATCCTGGACTTATGGTCCAAAAGTATGCAACCGTTAAAGAGCCTGATGATTTCCAAATAGAAGTAGCTATAAAAGCGCTTAAAGCTGTAATTCCTGATAATATGGATGATGACCTTTGGAAATAAGAGACCTTTTAGAGATAGGAAGAAAAAAACTTCTTGGAAAAGAATTTCTAGATCCAATAAAGGAATCAGTATATATACTTTCAAAAGTTTTAGACAAAGATAAGAGTTATATATATATAAACTTAGAAAAAAGTGTAGATAAAGAGGAAGAGGATGAGTTTTTACAGATAATCAACAGAAGAAAACTAGGAGAACCCATCAGTTATATATTTAAAAGAAAAGAGTTTATGGGAATAGATTTTTTTGTAGAAAAGGGAGTTCTAATTCCCAGATGGGAAACTGAAATTCTAGTAGAATATATAATAGACTATGCAAACAAAAACTTTAATGGAAAACAAATAAAACTCTTAGATATAGGGATAGGAAGTGGGGCTATATCTTTGAGTATTGCAAAGTTTTGTGAATATATAGAAGTTCTGGGAGTAGATGTATCCGATGAGGCTATAAGGATTTCAAATAAAAACTTAAAAAGATTAGCTCTAAAAAATGTAAACTTTAGAAAGAGCGATCTATTTGAAAATATAAAGCCAGATGAAAAATTTTCTATAATAGTTTCAAATCCGCCTTATATAAAAACAGATATTATAAAGAATCTGCAAAGTGATGTAAGAGAATTTGAACCAAAACTAGCACTAGACGGTGGAAGTGATGGACTTATATTTTATAGGAAAATATCTAAAGAGTCGAAAATACACCTCTTAGATAGGGGTATACTCATATATGAAATAGGGTACGACCAAGGAAGAAGTGTTAAAAAGATAATGTTGGATGAAGGATACAGAGATATAAAGATTATAAAAGACTTACAAGGTCTTGACAGAATAGTACTGGGCTTTAAAAATTAAGGAGAGTTTTTATGGAGCTTTTAATACAGCTTTTTATGACCTTTTTTAAGATAGGAGCTTTTAGTTTTGGTGGTGGCTATGCTATGCTTCCCCTACTAGAAGAAGAAGTAATTAGAAATCATGGTTGGATGACAAGTGGTGAATTTATAGATATATTTGCCATCTCAGAGATGACGCCAGGACCTATTGCAGTAAATGCTGCTACATTTTTGGGTTTTAAGGTAGGTGGAGTTCTTGGAGCTATAGTGTCTACATTTGCAGTTATATTGCCTTCTTTTATAGTCATAAGTATTATATTTGCTTCTCTTAGCAAGTTTAAAAGTTCAAAATATGTATCTTGGATATTTGAAGGTATAAGACCAATAGTCATAGGGCTTATAATGGCAGCAGGAGTTACAGTATCTAAAAGTAGCTTTGTAGATATAAAATCACTTATAATAGCTGCAGGTCTTTTTTATGGTGTTACATTTAAAGACTTACATCCAATATTGGCAATAATCATTGGAGGATTTTTAGGAGTGATGCTCTATTAAAAAGTCAAGAAGGTATTTAGATATGTTTATAACTTTTTTTAAAATAGGTGCCTTTACCTTTGGTGGGGGATTCGCAATGATACCCATTATACAAAAAGAAGTAGTAGAAAAGAAAAAATGGATAAAAGATGAAGACTTTATAGATACTATATCTATAGCTCAATCTTCACCAGGACCTATAGCTGTAAATTCAAGTATATTTGTAGGATACAAGATAGACGGTTTCAAAGGAGCTCTGATATGTACATTTGGAACAATTCTACCTTCATTTCTTATAATACTTTTTATAGCCATCTTTTTTACTCAGGTCAAGAACAATACTGTATTTGAAAAAGTATTTTTAGGAATTAGACCAGTTGTAGTGGCACTTATATTTTCGGCAGTCTATAAACTTATTACAAAAGCTCGTTTAGGATACAAAGATTTAGCCATAGCATTAATTGCTATGCTTACTATAGTTTTATTTAATATAACTCCTATCTATATAATTGTTTTGGGAGTTTTACTGAGAGTTATGTACAATAAATTTAAAAATAAAGAGTAATTAGCGGGGGTTTTTTATGTTAGAAAAATTAAGTTTTATTGAAAAAAAATATGATGAATTAAATCAAAGAATAATGGATCCAGAACTTGTAAAAGATTTAGATGAATATCAAAGTGTTATGAAAGAACATTCTGATATTGAGCCTATAGTTTTCAAGTATCAAGAATATACAAATATACTTGAAGAATTAAAAGAATCTAAAGAATTACTTCATGAAAAGTTAGAAGATGATATGAAAGAAATGGTAAAAGAAGAAGTAAAGGAACTAGAAGAGGCACTTGTAAATGTAGAAGAAGATCTAAGAGTTCTCCTTATACCAAAAGATCCAAATGATCATAAAAATGTAATAGTAGAGATAAGAGGAGGGGCTGGGGGAGACGAAGCTGCTCTATTTGCAGGAGTGCTTTTCAGAATGTATTCCAGATATGCTGAGAGAAATAATTGGAATGTTGATATTATGAGTTCAAATGAAATAGGTATAGGTGGATTTAAAGAAATTATATTTATGATAAAAGGTAAGGGAGCCTATAGTAGATTGAAGTATGAATCAGGAGTTCATAGAGTTCAAAGAGTT
>CAZRHX010000093.1:0-6744 GCA_964599855.1 uncultured Tissierella sp.
AAAGTATAAGAGAAAATGTTGTGGGAATATCTATATCTACAAGACCAGATTGTATCAATGATGATTATTTAGAGTTTTTAGCAGATATAAAAAAAGAATATAATCTTCTAATAACTATTGAGCTAGGACTTCAAACAGTAAATTATCATACTTTAATAAAGATAAATAGAGGGCATGGTTTAGGTGAGTTTATAGATGCTGTAATTAGGATAAAAAGATATGGTCTAAGGATATGTACTCATTTAATACTTAATTTGCCTTGGGATGATATGGTAGATGTTATAGAAAACTCTAAGACTTTATCGGCATTAGATATAGATGAAATAAAGCTTCATGCTCTATACATTGTAAAGGGTACTACAATGGGAGATCAATATGAAAATAAAGAATTTATAATGATTTCTAAAGATGAATATAAAAAAAGGGTTATAAAGTTTCTAGAATATCTAAATCCAGATATCGTTATTCAAAGGATTATAGGAAGAGCTCCTAAAGAAAATGGGTTATTTGTAAATTGGAATACATCATGGTGGAAGATAAGAGATGAAATAGTAGATACCATGATAGATATGAACTCTTATCAAGGCAAAAGATTTAACTATTTAAATGGTAAAGCTTTAAAAAATATAAATTAAATATAATAAAGAAAGGATAGGTGTTAGATAATGGTTAAATTTATTTTAGGTGCAAAAGGCACAGGTAAGACCAAGTGGCTGATAGACAATGCAAACAAGGACAAAAGAGAGGGCAACGGCAATATTGCCTTTGTAGATGTTGATGATGATCATATATTTACTTTAGATTATAATGTAAGGTTAATTAATGCCATGGAATTTAAGATTTCAAACCTTGAATCTTTCTATGGCTTTTTATGTGGAATTATTAGTAGAGATTATGATGTGGAAAAAATATACGTTGATGGTATATACAAAATCATGGATATAGAAGTAACGGATTTAAAGGATTTATTAGAAAAACTTGTTGTTATTGGAGAAAAATTTGATACCGAGTTTTTCATAAATGTAGATTATGTTTTAAAAGATATACCAGAAGATTTAAAACCTTATTGTATAGAAATAGAACCTATGGTATTTCAAGAAGAAATAAGGGTAAATCCTTAAAAAAAACAAAAGGTAGGATATCCTACCTTTTGTTTTTTAAACAGACACTTTTATTAGATGTAAATAGCTTGCAATAGATATTTTTAAATTTGATACATTTGTAGTGTTTTTAAATTTAAAGAAAATAAATTGTTATAGGTGATAAGATGGCAAAAAAAGAAAGATTAGACAAAGTATTATCAAATATGGGATATGGAAGTAGAAGACAAATTAAAAAAATTATAAAAGATGGAACTGTTCAAGTAAACAATAAAATAGTTTTAAAGAATGATATAAAAGTTGATCCATATGAAGATGAAATATATTTTAATGGAGAGAGAGTTATTTATAGAGAATATATATATTTAATGATGAATAAGCCAAAAGGAATAGTTTCTTCAACAGATGATCCGCTTGATTTTACAGTTATAAACCTTCTTTCAGATGAGTATCTTATATATAATCCATTTCCAGCTGGAAGACTTGATAAAGATACTGAGGGGTTTATGCTTATAACTAATGATGGTAAGCTTTCACATGAATTATTATCGCCTAAAAAAGGGGTTCAAAAGACTTATTATGTAGAAGTAGATGGTGTAGTAGATGAAGGACATAAGGAAGATTTTAAAAATAGAATAACCTTAGAAGATGGATATGTTACACTTCCTGCTAAACTAGATATACTGAAGACGGATATTATATCTAAAGTATATTTAACGATTCAAGAAGGGAAATATCATCAGGTTAAGAGAATGTTTGAAGCTTTATCTATGAGAGTACTTTATTTAAAAAGAGTTTCTATAGGGCCTTTGTCTTTAGATAATAGTTTAGATTTAGGAGAGTATAGAGAATTAACAGAAGAAGAAGTATTATTACTAAAAAATATTTGATATCTATGATATAATATATTTAAAAAGAATTAGAATGGGTGTATAATTTGACAATATATAGAAAAAAAGGTGTTTTTGATAAATTTTTTGATCAGAGATCTTCCTTAATTATGAAATTTACAAATGGAGATATAAGTAAGAGACAATTTTTAGAATATAACTTTGATTTAGTAAGAAAAACTAATTTAAAACCATTTCTAAGAGTAGATAGCTATGAAAAAGGAATGTTTAACTATCAATATTATAATGTGCTTGCAAAGTACTATAATATGATGGCAAAGGAAGTTAAAAACACTAGAAAGCACCAAAGATACTATAGCTATTATTTTAATAAAGGAAATAATTACTATCATGAAAAAGACAGAGCGACACTCAGTCTTTTAAAATTTCTAGAATTTGAGGGCGTAGAAGCATATTATATAGAAGTGCAATCTAAATTTTTAAGAGATAAACTATATGAGATAGTTCTTCTTGATTATAAAGAAGCTATATTTCACTCTAAGGCTAAATGGCTTTTAGACGAATTAAAAGAAGCAGATGTGTTTATAGAAGATAAAAAAGAGTCTTTAATTGATGGATATATAAATGAAAAGTATTAAAATAAAGCATATGTAAGTACTTACATATGCTTTATTCCTTATGTGCTAATATTTTTACTATTTCTTCTGGGGAAGCATTTTCTTTTATTTCATATTTACCTGTACGTAATTCTCTTTTTGATTCAAGAATTCCCAAATTATCTTCAAATTCCTTAGTTGATTTTATAAGCTTTTTGTCTAGAAGTATATCAGCTATATCTCCTGGGTTTGAACCTTTTGGTATTAATACTTTGATTTTTTTAGGTTTTTCTGTTATAGTTTCCTCAGTTTTATGCGCTAATATTTTCACTATTTCTTCTGGAGAAGCATTTTCTTTTATTTCATATTTACCTGTACGTAATTCTCTTTTTGATTCAAGAATTCCCAAATTATCTTCAAATTCCTTAGTTGATTTTATAAGCTTTTTATCTAGAAGTATATCAGCTATATCTCCTGGGTTTGAACCTTTTGGTATTGATACCTTGATTTTTTTAGGTTCTTCTGTTTTTACTTTTTCTAAATCTTTAGATTTATTACCCTTATCATCGGATTGAGGTTTTTCTACCAGTTTTAATTCTGTATTTTCTTTTTCTACTGATGTATTGGTTTGACTATCTGTTAGTGTTTTAGGAAATAATATATCCAATCTCCAAGTAATTATAATACCTATACCTATTATGATGCTGAATATTACTATATAATCAGAGATATTATATAATACATCTTTAGATTTTTCTAAAAAGTTTTTCATTGTTTCACCTTTCACCTTTCATTGATATTATCTAATATATAAATAAACATTTTACTTTATTGTAATGTGTAATATAATTATAACATAAAGATAAAGAAAAGGTGAAATAAATTGAGAGAAATAGAAATTAACAAGAATGAAAATGAACAAAGGTTAGATAGGTTTTTAAAAAAATATCTTGCCAAGGCATCGACAGGATTTATATATAAGATGATTAGAAAGAAAAATATCAAATTAAATGAAGCTAAAGCTAAACCAGAATCTATGATATATGAAGGTGATAAAGTTCAGTTATATCTTGCTGAAGAGACTATAAAAAAGTTTGAAGCAGATATAGAGGAAGTAAAATCAAGTTTAGATTTAGACATTATCTACGAGGATGGTAATATAGTTCTTATAAATAAAGAATTAGGAATGCTTTCTCACGGAAGAGGAGGAGAGTTTGAAGAGAATGTAGTAGATAGTTTAATCTCCTATCTCATAAAAAAGGGAGATTATGTACCGAGGATAGAAAAAACTTTTACTCCTTCAATATGTAATAGGCTAGATAGAAATACGTCAGGACTTATAATAGGTGCTAAAAACTATGAAAGTCTTAAATCTATAAATGAAGCTTTTAAAAATTTAAGTATAAGAAGATTTTATAAAACGATTGTAAAAGGTGAGATGGAAGAAGAAAGGCAAGAAAAAGCTTATCTTTTAAAAAATGAGGATAAAAACAAGGTCAGAGTATCATTGAAAGATCTAGAGGGATCTAAAGAAATTATAACAAGAGTTAAACCCTTAAGTATAAAAGATGGATATTCTCTTTTAGAGGTAGAACTTATAACGGGTAGGACTCATCAAATAAGAGGGCATCTATCTTCTCTAGGATACCCACTTATAGGAGATAGAAAATATGGAGATAGCAGTGAAAACAAAATATTTAAAAATAAATATGGTATTGAAAATCAAATCCTACATTCTTATAAAGTTGAATTTAATGGTCTTACAGATGAAATGGAATATTTAAATGGAAAATCATTTGAAGCAATATCAAATTCAATCTTTAAAAGAATAGAAGAAGATATTTTTTAATGGGGAGGTTAACAAGTGGAGGAAATATTAAAAAACATTATAGAAAATAATAAAAACTTTTATAAAGAAGGAAAGCTTGCTGATTATATACCTGCTTTAAAAAATGCTAATATAAAAGATTGCGGAATAAGTATAATTGATAAAGGAAAAAATATCTATAGCGTAGGATCCTATAATAAAAAGTTTACTATTCAAAGTATATCTAAAGTAGTAGCTCTTATGAGAGCTATATTGGACATAGGGATAGAAGAAGTATTTAAAACAGTTGGATATGAGGGAACTGAAAAATCTTTCAACACAATTTCATATCTTGGGCAAGAAAAGATAAATAAAGCAATAAATCCTATGATAAATTCAGGAGCTATAGCTATCACTTCACTAGTTAAAGGTCAAGGAGAAGAAAAATTTCATAGAATACTTGAACTCGTAAGAACTTTAGCCTCAAATCCAAATATTGATTATGATAGGGAGGTTTATCTTTCTGAAAAAATTACAGGTGATAGAAATAGAGCTATAGTATATCTTATGAAATCTAAAAACATTATACAAGGAAATCCAGAATCTATATTAGATAGTTATTTTAAGCAATGTTCCATAAGTGTAGATACTGTAGATCTTGCAAATATAGGGATATCTATAGCAAATAGATTTAATGAAATAGATCTTCCTATAGGTATAGATAAGGAAGATCTAAGCAGTCTTTTAATAGCTATAATGACAAATACAGGAATGTATAACTTTAGTGGTCAATGGTCTGTAGAAGTTGGAATTCCATCTAAATCTGGAGTAGCTGGAGGGATTTTAAGTATAATTCCTGATAAATACGGAATAGGTTTTTATGGACCAGCTTTAGATGAAAACGGAAATTCTATTACGGGATATAGAGTATTAAAAGAACTTTCTAAAGAATTGAAACTTAAATTGTTTTAAAGTCATAAAAAAATAAAATTCATATAATAAAATTCATATTAAGAAGAGGTGAGTTAGAACTGAAAAAAGCAATAGGTGTAGATTTGGGTGGAACGAGTATAGATGGAGGATTGATAACCGAGGATGGCAAAATATTAAAAAAGTCTCAAAGAGATACTTTTTCAGTCAATACTAAGGTGGATGTATTAAATCTAATAAGTGAAGTTATAGAAGAGCTTTTAGAAGATGATATAATCGGTATTGGAATAGGATCGCCTGGGTTTATAGATTCAAAGGAAGGAAAAGTATTAAAAGTTGGAGGAAATATAGAAGACTGGGCAAATACAAATATAAGAGAAGAAATAAACAAAAACTTTCCAAAGCTTCCTATATTTGTAGAAAATGATGCAAATGTGGCTGCTCTTTGTGAGCATTGGATAGGAGGAGCTAAAGATTTAAATAATTTTATAATGATAACCCTTGGAACAGGAGTGGGCGGAGCTATATATTTAGAAAAACACGGTATTTTAAAAGGTGAAAATTATCAAGCGGCAGAATTAGGCCATAGTATACTCTACCCTTTTGGAGAAAAGTGTAATTGTGGACAAAGAGGATGTGCAGAAAAATATATATCAGGTAAAGCTATAGAAAGAATATACAAAGAAGAATCGGGTAGATTTAAAAAGGCTAAAAACATATTTAAAGATACAGAAGATGAGATAGCAATAAATGTAATAAAAAGTTTTACAAAAGAATTAGGAGTATTTTTAGTAAGTATAAAAAATATATTTGATCCAAGTGGAGTTATAATAGGTGGAGGAGTCATAAACTCAAAAGAGTATTGGTGGGATGATATGATAAAAAATTATAAAATATTTTCAAATGATCCTAGTACGATGACGATTATACCAGCTGTTTATTTAAATGACGCGGGTATGATAGGGGCTGCAAAAAGTGTATTTGACAATATTAAAAGATAGTATTTACTTTAAAAAGGACATTTAATGTCTTTTTTTATGTTTATATATATTATTACAAATAATATATATAATATTCGATAGTTGAAAATTTTTTTAAAATTAATTTTTTGAAATTAATAAGGAGGCAATCGATGTTAAAAAAATTTATATCATATTACAAACCACATAAAAAATTATTTTTTATAGATATGTTTTTTGCATTTTTAATATCTATATTTGATCTTATATTTCCAATCTTTTCTAGAAACATGATAAATAATATTATACCGGAAGGAAGAATGGATTTACTTTTAAGATGGTCTATCTTTATGGTGTTTTTATTTATATTGAGATATATAAGTAGTTATGTAGTTGCGTATTGGGGCCATCTATTGGGAGTTAGAATAGAGCATGATATGAGAAGAGATGTATTTACTCATTTACAAACTCTATCATTTAGCTATTATGACAATACTAAAA
>CAZRHX010000094.1:0-2711 GCA_964599855.1 uncultured Tissierella sp.
CAAGTATCGTGCCAACTTTACAAATGGCTATTTTAAGCCAAAGGGATAGATATATAAATTCAAACCGTTGCAAAAGAACAACAACAAAAATCAATAAAACTATAAGAGAAGCTAAAGGCGAGACTTTACTAAGTGCAACACTCTTACTATAGGATGCAAGAATGCAACAGTACTTTATTTTTATAGGTCAATATCGTACTTTTTAACCTTTCTAGATAGAGTAGATACATTTATACCCAAGGTTTTTGCAGTTTCTCTCATAGAAGTGTGATTAGATAGTGCAGACTTTAATATTATTCTCTCATAAACTTCCATTAGATACTCTAATTTACCCTTATCTCCTATCTGGGTTATAGAGTCGTGCATCAATACATGTTCATTTAAAATTTTATCAGGAAGCTGTTCAAAGCCTATTTCATTTTTATTGTTCATAATAAACATATACTCTATAATATTTTGAAGTTCTCTTACATTCCCCGGCCATGAGTAATTTATTAAGGCATCTAGTGCTTGTTTGGATATTACAACATTTTTATCATATTTAAAATTTAAATTTGTCATAAAATAATTGATCATTTCTGATATATCCTCTACCCTATCCCTAAGAGGAGGAATCTCAATAGGGACTACATTTAGTCTGAAATATAAGTCTTCCCTGAAATTATCATTTTCTATCTCTTCTAATAAATTTTTATTAGTAGAAGCTATAATCCTAACATCAAGTTTGATAGGTTCAGTTCCACCTAATCTAAATACTTCTTGTTCTTGAATTACTCTAAGTAGTTTGGACTGGATGGGTGTAGTTAGTTCTCCTATTTCATCTAAAAGTATAGTTCCTCCATTGGCAAGTTCAAACATACCTGCCTTACCAGTACTTAAAGCACCAGTAAATGCTCCAGGCATATATCCAAAGAGTTCTGATTCAAATAGATTTTTAGGAATAGCAGCGCAGTTTACCTTTATGAAAGCTCTATCTTTTCTATTACTATTTTGATATATAAATTTTGCAAGTACTTCTTTTCCTGTTCCAGATTCTCCAGTTATTAGCACAGTGCTATCAAACTTTGCAGCTGTCGATGCAATTTCTAGTGTATTTTTCATAGCTGTGCTCTTATATATCAATCCTTTTGCTGAAAAATGTTCTTTTCTTAATAGTTCTAATTCTTCTGAGTATCTCTGCTTTATTAAGTTGACCTTTTCCAATTCTTTTCTTAAATCCATCAACTCTTCAATGTTTCTAGTGTTGCATATTACTCCTATTATATTTTGTTCGTCATCATAAATAGGAGCGGCAGTTGTAAGTGCAGTTCTACCTGATATATATCTATGAATAAGTGACAAAGGTTGTTTTGTTTCTAATACCTTTAATGAAGCTGAAAGATTAAATGCATTTTCCTCTAATAATGATGATAAGCTTTTTCCAAGTATCTCGGATCTTTTTAATCCTGATATTTTTTCATATGATGGATTCACATAGAGGGTAACGCCTTTTTCATCACAAATAAATATACCATCTGATGAAAACTCCAATGCTCCGAATATATAATCGGGATGTTCTTTTAAAAGTTTTCCTTTAAATTCCATAAAATCTTCCAATATATCACATCCTTTCTCAAAGCAACAAATAAAACCCTATAATAGTATTTTATCACAAATCTAAGTAGATTATCTATTATTTCTTCATAATAAAGACAATAAGTAGACATATTTTATAAAAAAGTTTTTAGCAATAAAAACTATAAATATATGGAATTTACTTAATCTTTTATAAAGAAATAATAAGATTGTAAAGTGTTTTTTAATATGTTAAACTATCTATATAGTATAAAGAGAAAAGGATATCCACAAGATATAGTTATCTTGTGGATATCTTGTGGATATAGTATAGGAGGAGTTAAATGTTAAATGTTGAAAAAAGAAATAAAAATGTAGTAGAGTTTGAAAATAAAAAAATAGAAATAGCTATTACAAAGGCAATGAGAGAAACTGAAAAAGGTGTAGATGAATCTTTAGCAAAAGAAATAGCTTTTTCCATAGAAGAAGAGTTAAAAAGAGAAGAAACAGTAAGTATTGAAAAGATACAAGATCTAGTAGAAATCCATCTTATGAAAACACGTCCAGATGTAGCTAGAAAATATATAATATACAGAGAAGAGAGAGCTAGACTTCGTGATCAAGGTTGGGATATGACTGATCTTCAAAGAGATATTTATGAAAAAAAATATAGATATGAAACAGAGAATTTTGAAGAGTTTTTAGATAGGGTAAGTGGAGGCAATTCTC
This sequence comes from uncultured Tissierella sp., assembly GCA_964599855.1. Classification (GTDB taxonomy): domain Bacteria; phylum Bacillota; class Clostridia; order Tissierellales; family Tissierellaceae; genus Tissierella_A. The sequence continues at coordinate 2,284 of CAZRHX010000094.1, forward strand.
CTATTAAAAAAGCTATAAAAGATAAAAAGTTTATGCCTGCAGGTAGAATACTAGCTGGTAGAGGTCTTAATAAAGTCGGTAGAAAAATAACACTTTCAAACTGCTATGTAATGCCAAAAGTAGAAGATAATATAGAATCTATATTTGATACTGCTAAATATTTAGCTAGAACTTACTCCTATGGTGGAGGATGTGGTCTTACACTTTCAAAACTCAGACCAAAAGGAGCTCGTGTAAACAATGCAGCAGCTACTACTACTGGTGCTGTAAGCTTTATGGATCTTTATTCACTTGTTACAGGGCTTATAGGTATGAGAGGTAGAAGAGGCGCTCTTATGTTAAACTTGGACTGCAATCATCCTGATATAGAGGACTTTATAAATGTTAAAAATGACCTAGAAAAAGTAAATTATGCAAATATATCTGTA
>CAZRHX010000094.1:2721-6698 GCA_964599855.1 uncultured Tissierella sp.
ATAGATGATAAATTTATGGAAGCTGTAAAAAACGACGAAGAATATGAACTTTACTTTCATGTAGAATCTACTGGAGAAGAAATAAGAAGAAAGATAGATGCTAAGAAACTTTTTAGAGTATTGGCTAAAAACAATTGGAATATGGCAGAACCTGGACTTCTTTATAAAAACAGGATAGATGAATGGCATCTTATGAGTGAAGATGATGAGTTTGAATTTGCTGGAGTAAATCCATGTGCAGAAGAAACTCTACCTGCTTTTGGAAGTTGTAATCTTGCTTCTATAAATTTAAGCGAATTTGTAAAAGATCCCTTTACTAAATATGCTAGGTTTGAATTTGAAAGATTTGAAGAGATGGTAAAAGATGGAGTTATATATTTAAATGAGATATTAGATGAAAATATGAACCTTCACCCACTTCCTCAGCAAAGAGAGATGAGTAAAAACCTTAGACAAATAGGTCTTGGAATAATGGGAGCTGCAGATGCTTTTATAAAACTGGGAGTTAGGTATGGGAGTGATGAATCTCTAAGTCTTATACACCAAATAGGTAAAACTTTTATAAATGAAGCTTTAAGACAATCAGCTTTACTTGCCGAAGAATATGGAACATTTCCAAACTATAGGGCAGAGAAAGTTTTAGCATCACCATTTTTAAATGCAAATGCAGATGAAGATGTTTTAGAACTTATAAGAGAACATGGGCTTCGTAATAGTCAACTTTTAACTATACCACCAACAGGAAGTATATCAACGCTTATAGGTTGTTCAAATGGATTGGAGCCAATTTTCCAAGTGTCATATACTAGAAAATCAGAATCACTTCACAATGAAGATACCTACTATAAAGTATTTACTCCTATAGTAAAAGAATATATGGATTTAAATAATATATCTAAAGAAGAAGATCTACCAGATTTCTTTACTACAACTTCTAATTTAGATTATAGAGAGAGGATACATGTGCAATCTGTATGGCAAGAATATATAGATGCAAGTATTTCTTCTACTGTAAATGTTCCAAATGAATTTACTGTTGAAGATGTAGAAGCACTGTATATGTATGCTTGGGAAGAAGGAATAAAAGGAATAACTATTTATAGAGATGGTTGCGCTAGATCAGGTATTTTAATAACTGATAAGAAGACAAATAAAAATAAGGATAAACTAGATAGAATAGATGAACTTCAAAAGGAAATAGATGAACTAGCTCAGGCTCATATGTTAGAAGACCCTGATACTTGTCCAATGTGCGGAGGACATTTAAATCATTCTGGAGGATGTGCTGAGTGTCAAGACTGTGGATACTCACCTTGTTCAATATAATTAAAGATATAGATATAAAAAGAGAGACTAATTTAGTCTCTCTTTTTTACATTGAGGATAATACATGTACTTTTGAAACAATTCCCTTTAGGTTGTTTCTATCATCAACTACTGCAAGTGGAAATCTTGATTCAGTAGCGTCTGATATAATATCGTTTAAAAGTGTATCCGGAGTTGTAGTTATAACATCTCTAATCAAGATATCTTTAATACTGAGTCCTTCTCTTTGTGCTCTTAGAGCATCATTGAGAGTTACAACACCTTGAAATTTGGTTTTATCTGCTATTACATAGGCGCTTGATACATCACTTTCTCTCATAACTTTTATGGCTATTTGAGGATTATCTCTAAGACGTATTAAACTATTTGGTGTTATCATTACACTTCTTACAGATATTACCTGAGTTTTGTCTGCACTGTCTATAAATTGCTTAACATAATCATTTTTAGGATGAGATGTCATTCTCTCTGGAGTATCTACCTGTATAACTTCTCCATCTTTCATTATAGCCACCCTATCTCCTAGTTTAAAAGCTTCGTTTATGTCATGGGTTATAAAGACTATTGTCTTATCTAGTTTTCTCTGTATGGTTAAAAGTTCAAATTGCATATCTTTTCTAACCAGAGGGTCAAGAGCTGAGAAAGGCTCATCCATAAGAAGGATCTCTGGGTCATTTGCAAGAGCGCGAGCTATACCAACTCTTTGTTTCATACCCCCTGAAAGATTACTTATAGGTTCTTTTTCTACACCTTCAAGACCTACCATAGATATCATTTCTGCTGCTTTTTTATGACGGTTTTCTTTGCTCATTCCTTTTACTTCTAGTCCATATTCTACATTTCCTATTACATCTCTGTGGCTCATAAGTCCAAAACTTTGAAATACCATAGAGATCTTATTTCTTCTATATTCCATAAGCTCTTTCTTATTGTATTTACTTATATCTTTCCCTTCATAAAACATATTTCCGCTTGTAGGTTTGTTTAACATATTGAAACATCTTACCAAAGTAGATTTTCCAGAACCTGAAAGACCTATTATTACAAAGATTTCTTTGTCCTTAACTTCTAAAGAAACATCCCATAGAGCTATAGTGGTCTTAGTCTTTGCATAAACTTCGTCTTTAGTAAGTCCGGATTTCTTAAGTTTTATAGCTTCTTTTTTTTCATTTCCGTATAGTTTCGATAAGTTTTTTACTTCCAATAATGTTCTTCTGTTTTCTATATCTTCTTCTATATTATTATTTATATTATTTTCTTTATTATTCTCCATCTGTTTTCACCTCACTTTTACTGACAAGTCCTTGAGTAAGTCTATCTAGAACTACTGCTATTATAACAACTGCCGTACCAGATAAAAGACCTCTTCCTATTTCAACTCTATTAACTCCAAGTAATACTTCCATGCCTAGACCTGTAGCACCTATCATGGAAGTGGTAACTACCATGGATATTGCCATCATCAGAGTTTGATTTACTCCAGTCATTATAGTTGGAAGTGCCTGTGGAATCTGTACCTTTATTAGAGACTGCATAGCTGTAGAACCAAATGACTTAGAAGCCTCTACTATTTCTTCATCGATTCCTCTTATACCTAGATTTGTAAGTCTTATTATAGGAACTACCGCATATATAGTAGTGGCTATTACAGCTGGCGCCTTACCTAGTCCAAAGAAAAGTAGTGCTGGTATAAGATACACAAACACCGGCATAGTCTGCATAGTATCTAGTATAGGTCTCGTGATATTATTAGCTCTATCACTTGTAGAAAGTAATATGCCAATTGGAAAACCGATTAGGAGCGATATAAAGACTGAAGCTAGTATTATAGCTAAAGTTTCATTCATAAGATTCCAATAGCCGACCATTCCTATCAAAAATAAGAAGGCTGAATATAAAAGTCCCGTCAATAGCTTACCAGTAACTTTCCATCCTGCAAGGAAGACTCCTATAAGAAGTACAAACCAAGGAATAAAATCAAGTACTGCTTGAATAGAAACTACAAGAGTTGTAAGTCCTTTTCTAATCACTCCAAAGAATGTATCATATTTAACACTAAAGTTTCTTACTGAGTCATCTATTTTATCTAAATTAACTGGAATTACAAAAGGAAAGTCGTAAAGAAAATTTCCCTTTGTAGTAGTTGCTTCTTCTTGTAAATAGGCTCTCATTTCTCTAGCGTCGTCTTTATCTAACCATTCATCCAAGAGTTCGTCGTGTTCAATCAAGAACCATTTTGCAGTTTCTACGTAGTCGTCTCCAGTTTCTTGTATATGTGCTAGCCCTTCTGAAGTAAGAGCACTTGATGTTTTATATTTTTTTATAAATTCTATAACTTTTCTATTATTTTCATTTTCATAAAAATCATTGCTTGCTGCTGTAGTTACTTTAACAGGTGGAAGTTCTGTTTCACCTTTTTCGTAGGTATCTTTATTATAAGGTTCATCTTCTAAAAGAACCATATCATAAAGACCAAGTAGCCAAGTTGGCTCCCAGTAATATGCAGCTATTGGTTCGCCTTTTTCATAAGCTGATGTTATAGCAGCTGTAAGAGCGGCTTCTGAACCAGGTCTAAAGTATACAAAGTTTTCATCAAGATCATAATGTTTATATTTGTTATGGAAAAATAAACTCTATACCTAAAATGCTTT
>CAZRHX010000095.1:0-6601 GCA_964599855.1 uncultured Tissierella sp.
TATACTTTATTTTTTATGAGAATTTGAAATATCAGGGAAATTTTATTAAAGAAATATTCGTATCAAAAGAAGCTTAATATTTTTTATCTAAATTTCAATAAATTATGAATATTATTAGATTTTAGTTTAAAATACTAAATGAGAGTTTGGATTATTATGGAAATCTTAAGACGGAAATGGAAAAAATTAATTGTAATATTGAGTATATTGATAATATCTTTTAGTGGATTTGTCATATATACTTTAGACTATTACCATTCATTGCCTGTAGCTCAAGAAATATTAAATGAAATGAATATAGAATATGGAATATAGAATTAATGATAATATGATAGTATTTAATCTTGAGAATGAAACTAAAGGTGAAGGTGTTATATTTTACCCAGGAGGAAAAGTAGATTATCTTTCATATATACCACTACTTCAGAGTATAGCAAAAGAAGGATATACTTGTGTATTGATAAAAATACCTTTTAACTTAGAAGTATTCGATTACAAAGCTGCAGACAAAGCAATAAAGAGTATGAAAATATAGAGATTTGTAATATAGCTGGATATTCTTTGGGTGGTGCTATGGCATCTATTTATGCAAGCAAAAATGAAGATTTAATTGAAAAAATAATTTTACTTGCTGCCTATCCTTCAGTCGACTTGAGTTGTTACAATTTAAAAATGCTTTCTATTTACGGTTCTAGAGATAAAGTTTTAAATAGAGATATTTTTGAAGAAAATAAATCGAATGCTCCAAAAGATACTTGCTACTTTGATATAAATGGTGGTAATCATGCTTATTTTGGAAGTTATGGGCAACAAGATAAAGATGGTAAAGCTTCCATTACAGCTAAAGAACAACAAGATATAACGGTAAGAAAAATAGTAAGTTTTTTAAATTAAAAACAATAAAGATAGAATATATTTTGAGGGAGAGATATTATGCAAAGAACAGAAAAAACAAGAAAAAGACAAACTATCTCTATAATTATTTCACTTGTGATGAAGCAGATATCAAAATCAATCTTAACAACATTTGATTCAATTACTAATAAAGTTACTTTTTATTTAGGTAATATAACTGATGCATACAATTTTAAGATCCACATAATAAATGTATAATTTATTATTTTTGAATAAAAAGAAAAAGACACAAGATAAACTGAAAGTAACAAATACTTATGTAAGTCCAACGGACCCAACAGATACAATGGGTTCAACAAAAGCAACAGACTCAACAAAACCAGGTGATCATCAAAATGGTAATCTTGTACAAAGGGGTACAGATATTAATTTCTTAATTTCTATAGGGGTTATAATAATGCTTATAGGAGCAGCATATGTATTTAAAGAAAAATTAATAAGAAGATAATCAAAATATATCTTAAAATGGCTAAACTTTTAAAAGTTTAGCCATTTTATTTACTATTTAAGAAATAAGCTATATAATTGGGTATATTATTAAAGAGGTGAGATAAATGAAAAAGCATAAAGCAATTGGATTTCTTATAATCTTAATTGGAATACTAATTGTTTCTTATCCTATAACTCTCAGGATAGCATCAAATATAGAACAAAAAAAATTGAAGGAAGAATTTATACAAAAAAAAGAAAATTCAAATATATTATTGAGGGAAAAAGGTGATAAAAAAGGAAAAATCTTATATGATGAATGGCCAGACACACTCATTACTATACCTACTATAGAGGTAGAAGCTATGGTAGTTGAGATGGAAGCGAGTGACATAGATATATTTGCACAAGATGTAAACTATCCACCAGCACATTATAGAAATACAGATTTCCCTGGGGGTGAAAGCAATGTAGCTATAGCTGCACATAGGACAGGACCTGCAGATTATTTTAGGCATATAGATAAGCTTAAAAGAGGAGATCTGATAACTCTGGAAACAGAAAAGGGAGTTCATGAATATATTGTAGAAAAAGTATTTATAGTGGACCCTACAGATAATTCAGTTATAAGGAGTACTGACTACGGAGCTTTAACTTTGACTAGCTGTGAAAGAGAAGATGGAATAAGTAATAAGAAAAGAATTATAGTTAGAGCAAAGCTAAAAGATTAATAAGGAAAATATAATAAAGAGGTGTTTAAAATAAAAAACAAGAAAATAAATCTAGGCATTATTTTAATTGTAGTAGGAATCACATGGATTCTAAGTAATTTAAATTTAATAAATATAAATTTCTATAGTATTATAAAGCATATGGTTAGAGGAATATTTGATTTATGGCCACTTGTTTTAATTATTATTGGAATCGATATAATGTTAAAAAAAGATGGTTTAAATACTATACTATGGATTTTGTTTTTAATTTCATTAGTAGTGTATAGTCTTTTTATAAAAGATAATATATTAAAAACGCCTTATAATGAAAATCGAGAAGAAGAATATACTCCTGAAATGATAGAGGAAATAGAAATGAGAAATGACATAGAAAGAGCTAATCTTTATTTAGATGTAGGAGCTACAAACTTTAATATAGCTGGTGTAGAAGATGAACTTTTAAGTTTAGACCATGATGGAGCTTTTAAGTATAGATTTGATAGTAAGGGTTCAACTGAAAACATTCATATTTCAAATAAAAGCAATATATTTAATAATAGTGATAAAAGAAACTTTCAATTAGGATTAAACAAGAATATACCTTGGAACTTAGATATTGATATAGGTGCTGTATCTGGGAAAATGAATTTAGAAGATATTTATATAGAAAATCTCGACTTAGATCTAGGTGCTGGAAGTGTCGAATTAACTCTTGGAGATAAAGCTAAACTTACTTCTATAGATATAGATGCTGGAGCTTCTCGAATAATTTTTAATATACCTAAAACTTCTGGATTAAAGATAAATATTGATGGTGCCTTAAACAGTACAAATTTGGATGAGATAGGGCTTATAAAAACTGATAGTAGAAATTATATTTCTGAAAACTTTAATAGTGTAAGTTCAAAGTATGAAATAGAAGTAGATATGGGTATAGGACAGTTTAGCGTAAATTATTATTAGAAAAGAGGTCTAAAGTTTATTTAAATAAATTTTAGATCGGTTTTTTTCTAGACAAATAAAGAATATAAATTATTATAGATAAAAACAATATAGAGTTATTATTTTTATTGTTTGGGTAAAATGATTATGTTATAAACAAATAGATGAGCAAAACAAATGCTATCCTTTTTGTTTGAAAAAACTTATTATTTATGATATTATAATCCAATTGGATGTAGAAAAACACATAAGGATTAAGTAGAGAAATATAGATAAAACAGATATATGAACTTGGAACAAAGAATATTAGAAAGTTATTGTTTAGCATGATATTTCCAACAGCACTTGCAAGTATGTGAGGAGAACCTAAAGTTTATTGCATGCTAGGGAAGATGATCAAATTATAAAGTATATATATTTTAGCACTTCTTAGAAAGCTAATACTCCTAATGCTGCTTGTATATATTAATTTATTTATTTTTAGTTAATGATGTAATATATGGAAAATAAAATATTAAGAGGTGAATAATTATGAGTGCACAAATAATTGTATTTATAGTTATATTGCTTACTCTTTATTTTTTTATAATTGGGAAAATAAGGTACGAATTTGTTTCTCTATCTGGACTTATATTTCTTGTTATTACAGGTGTAATAGAAGCTCAAGATGCATTTTTAGGTTTTAGTCATCCTGCGGTTATAACGGTTGCATCTGTACTTGTAATAAGTAGTGCACTTATAAAATCTGGAGTTGTTGAACTTTTAGTAGTGTTTTTAAATAAGAAGAGTAAAGAAACTACTTCAAAGATAATGAGTCTTATGGTTGTTACGGCTTTACTTTCCGCTTTTATGAACAATGTAGGAGCACTCGCTCTTATTATGCCTATAGCTATAAAAGTGGCTAAAGATAACAAGTTGTCTCCTGCTGTATTGCTTATGCCAGTATCTTTTGCATCTTTACTTGGTGGAATGATTACAGAGATTGGAACGCCACCAAATCTAATTGTTTCATCATATAGAATGAGTGGAAAAGGAGAGTCATTTAATTTTTTTGATTTTGCTCCTGTGGGCATTACTCTTACATTTGTAGGTGTTTTGTTTACTGTATTCATTGGATGGAAATTTATACCAAAGAGAAAATATCGAGATGAAAAAAGTTTATTCAATATTGAAGATTATATTTCTGAAGTAGTTGTAACAGAATCGTCTAAAATGATTGGGAGAAATTTAATAGAGTTTTCTAAGACTTATAAGTTAGAGCTTAATATTTTAAGTATAGTGAGAGATGGAAGAAAGATAGTAGCTCCAAATGCTTATGAAACTTTAATGCTAGGAGATGTTCTTATAGTTAGATCTGTAACATCAGAACTTAGTGACCTAGTAAAGAGAACAGGACTTTCTTTGAAAGGTGCAAAGCCAGGTCTATCTTCTTCACTTAGCTCAGAAGAGATGGCTTTAGTCGAAGTTGTTTTAAAACAAGATTCATTTTTAATCGGAAGAACTGCAACTCAATTGAAGCTTAGAAACAGATTCAATGTAAATTTAATAGCAGTTTCAAGAAAGGGAATATCTTCTATTGAAAGACTTAAATCTTTTAGATTTAAGGCAGGTGACATATTACTTATGCAAGTTCCAGTGAATATACTTCAAGATACTTATTTTAAACTTGGATGCCTTCCACTGGCTGAAAGAAAAATAGAAATAGAAGGAAGTAAAGGTAAAAAGAAGGAAATATTACCTTCACTAATTTTTATTGTATCTATTATATTGACAACTATTGGATTGTTACCTGTACAAATTTCATTTTCATTTGCAGCAGTGACTTTGGTGCTTTTAAAAGTGATTACTCCTAGAGAGTTTTATGAAGCTATAGAATGGCCCACTGTTTTAATGTTAGGGTCGTTGATTCCTTTAGGAAATGCCCTTCAAAGTAGTGGTGGTTCAAGGACTATAGCAAATTTACTTAGTAAAATCTCAATAATATTGCCTCCTAATATGATGATAGTAGTAGTTATGCTTATAACCATAATACTTACAAATCTTATAAGCAACTCTGCGTCTGCAGTTTTAATGGCACCCATTGCATTTAGTTTAGCTAAATCTATGCAGGTTTCTCCAGATGCACTTCTTATGAGTGTTTCTGTAGCATCTTCTGCAGCCTTTTTAACGCCTATAGCCCATCAATCAAATATGCTTGTCATGGGTCCAGGAGGATATAAATTTACTGATTATTGGAGACTGGGACTTCCTTTAACTATATTGATTTTATTAATAGGAGCACCACTTATTCTATATTTGTGGCCTTTGTAAAAGAAATATATAAATTATTCTCAAATTCAAACTTTAAAAAATCAATTATATCAGTTTTAAATGTGGATTTTCTATATTATAATAAATTATTAGATGTTTTTTAAAAATTAACTTGAAATAGAAGTAGAAAACATGTACAATGGTAGACGTAAACAGTTGTAATATTTTTTATACAATTGTAAAAGATTAATACAATATTTTAAAGGGAGGTTACAATATGTCAATTTTCAATAAAGATTCAAAAGTAGTTATTATTGGAGATAGAGATGGTATTCCAGGACCAGCTATTGAAGCATGTGTAAATACTACATCTGCAGGCGAAATAGTATTTTCATCTACAGAGTGTTTTGTCTGAACGGCTGCAGGAGCAATGGACCTAGAGAACCAAAGAAGGGTAAAAGAAATCGCTGATAAATATGGTGCAGAAAATGTAGTTGTTATCATCGGTGGAGCAGAAGCAGAGGCAGCTGGATTAGCAGCTGAAACAGTAACTGCAGGAGACCCTACTTACGCAGGCCCATTAGCAGGAGTTCCGTTGGGACTTAAAGTATATCACACAGTAGAACCAGAATTTAAAGCAGAAGTAGATGCTGAAGTTTACGAAGACCAAATCGGTATGATGGAAATGGTTTTAGACGTAGATGAAATAGTAGAAGAAGTAAAATCAATTAGAAACGAACATGGAAAGTATAACTAATTAATTCAAAATAAGAGAACGTATGGAGGGAGGTAAACGCATGGAAAATACATTTGATTATAGCATAGTAACAAACAATCCAAGTGTAAAAGATAAATATGAAAACATTATATTTGTAGAGGGAAGTTTTATAGATGTATTATATAAGGTGAGGGACCTAGTTCATACTGGTGCTGAACTCATTAATCATCCCCTAGGAGCAAGTATAAGAATGTTTTTCTCCCCATATCGTTCTATTATAATAAGAGAAAGACCCGAGGAAGTTTCTGAACAAAACAAAGAGTACTATATAAATACTATTGAAAATAGTATAGAAAACTATAAAAAACAGATGGCAGATAGAGAACCGGATGTTGTAAATAGTGAAGATTATTCTTTTATTGATGAAGAATTATTGAGTTCAGCTTTAGGTGAATGTGAAAGAATGAAAGCTTAGAAACAAAAATAAAGATGGAGGTGACTTTCCTTGAAATTAGAACACAGAAGAATTCATATTAAAGATATTCAGTTAGGAAACGAAACTAATGTAAAAAATGGAGTTCTTACAGTAAACGAGGAAGAATTAGTAAACATGCTTAAGGAAGATCCAAAAATA
>CAZRHX010000096.1:0-299 GCA_964599855.1 uncultured Tissierella sp.
CTACCATAGCTACAGTTCTGCTGACTAAGTTGCCTAAATCATTTGCTAGGTCTGCGTTTACTCTCTGTAGAAATTTTTCTCTTGTAAAAGATCCATCTGAACCAAATTGAAACTCTCTAAGCAAGAAATATTTAAAGCTATCTATTCCATATAGCTCTATTATTGGCTCTGGATAGATTATATTTCCCTTTGATTTACTCATTTTATCATCATCAAAGAGAATCCAACCATGGGCAAATACTTTTTTAGGAAGCTCTAAACCAAGTGCCATAAGAATAGCAGGCCATATAATAGTGTGA
>CAZRHX010000096.1:309-4673 GCA_964599855.1 uncultured Tissierella sp.
AATCTCACTATCTCTTTACCTACAAGATGAACATCTGCAGGCCAATATTTTCTATAGTTGCTATCGTCTTCCATACCATATCCCAGTGCTGTAATATAACAAGATAAGGCATCTATCCACACATATACTATATGTTCTGGGTCAAAAGGCACTTTTATACCCCAATTAAAACTAGTTCTAGATACACAAAGGTCTTCTAGACCTTCTTTAAGAAAGTTATTTACCATCTCATTTTTTCTAGAAACTGGCTGTACAAATTCTGGATTATCTTCATATAATTTTAAAAGTTTATCTGTATATTTTGATAACTTGAAAAAATAAGCTTCCTCTTCAGCCAGATGAGTCGGTCTACCACAATCTGGACAGTTACCATCTTCTAATTGAGCTTCTGACCAAAAAGATTCACAAGGAGTACAATAGTGACCTGAGTAGTTTGATTTATAGATTTCTCCTTTTTCGAAGAGTTTAGTAAATATCTTTTGTATCACTTTTTCATGATTTTCATCTGTACTTCTTATAAATTTATCGTAGTCAATATCTAACATTTTCCAAAGCTTTTTTATATCTTCTACTATATCATCTACATAGTTTTTCGGACTTACACCTGATTTCTTTGCTGCATCTTGAATCTTTTGGCCATGTTCGTCAGTTCCCGTTACAAAAAAAGTGTCATATCCTTGAAGCGTTTTGTATCTTTTTAATGTATCTGCCGCAACTGTTGTATAAGTGTGTCCTATATGAAGATTGTCACTAGGGTAATAAATCGGGGTTGTTATATAATACTTTTCCATTTTCTCTCCTCCATCATTTTGAATATAAAAGGCCTTCATCTCTAATAGAGACGAAGGCCTTAAGTTCGTGGTACCACTCTAGTTCATCTATTTTTCGCAAAATAAATCTTAAAAGGTTTTTAACCTATAGTTTTAACGGTTCTCCTCCGCCATAGCCTTTTAGACTATAGAATTTAGGGGCCATCTTCCAATCTATCTTATTTACTGATTTCCACCAAAGTATCAGCTCTCTTTAAAATAATATAGAATCTACTCTCCCCATCTCTATTTTTTATATTTAAGTTTATAATTGTATATTTACAAGAATATTATACATATATATGAGGAGTTTGTCAATAAAACCTAGTCTCTATAGAGATTTGTATATATCTTGAAGATAATTTTGTATCTTTATTTCATTTACTTTTCCTGTCAGACCTTCCTGGTATTCTTTTCTTATAATACCAGTCAAAACTCTTGTAGCATATTTAACAGTCTTTTCTAAATTAGACTCTTTAACATATCTTCCTATTATTAAAGAAGTAAATACATCTCCTGCTCCTCCCACTTCAACTGGTACATAATCAACCTTTACTCTGAAGATATCTTCCTCTTGAGAATATCCATATACATAATATTCCTCTCCTATGTGTACAGATGTAATAATCGCCGATTTGACTCCTCTGCCCCTTGCTTTTTCTAACCAGGATACCAATTTATAATGATCTAATTTATCTGGACTAGGATAATCTCTTCCAACTATTAAACTAAACTCTGTAAGATTAGGTATTATTATATCAGCTTCTAATGCCATTAATCTTGAAGCTTCTATCAAATCCTTTGATAAACCTGGATATAACTCACCATCATCTCCCATTATAGGATCACAAATAATTAGGGGCTTTTTATCATGATAACTGATAATCTCTTTAACAATATCTACTTGTTCAGGATTCATGAGTATACCAGTAGAAATTATATCAAATTGAAAATCTAATTCTTTCCAGATATTCTTATTATCTTTCATAAAATCTGTAAGTTCTTCTACAACCGCCTTCCCATAATCAAAATTATTGGATATTACAGCTGTAGGTAGATAGGAAACATCTGCCTCCATAGTATTTAATATTGGAATCATAGACGATAAAGCAACCTTTCCAACTCCTACAAAATCTGAAACTAATAAAACTTTTTTTTCTTTCATGTTTTTGCTCATATCTTACTCCTTCTTATTTAGATTATATAGCAATTTAGTCACTAGAATTCTATGCTTATGCTATGAAAATTATACCATAAAAAAATAAAATGTTATAATAAGTCTCACACATTTTGCCACTTTACTATTTTAAATTTATAAAAAATATAAAAAAGCAACATGAGATTCATCACGTTGCTTTTAAACATTGGTATTATATTTTTTATAATAGTGAGCTTCATCTTTGAAAAACTCTTTTCATGATTCTACTCTTAAACTAATTATAGTATGATTAAATATCTTCTCTTACTAAAGGCATTGTCATACATCTTGGACCTCCACGGCCACGTACTAATTCACTACCTGGAACTTTAATTAATCTTAGTCCATGCTCTTCTAATAGATCATTAGTTATTGGGTTACGGTCATAGACTACAACCACACCAGGTGCTATTGTCAATGTGTTTGATCCATCATTCCATTGTTCACGAGCAGAGTCTACAAGTCCACCACCAGCACATGGAATTAATGTTACTGAGTCTAGACCTAATGAATCTGCTAAGATTTCATCTAATTTATGACTTTCTTTTTCAACAATCTTGATTTCTCCCTTTTCACCTGGAGTCAATGAGAACACACGTAATCCTGCTTCAATTTCTGGATGAATAGTAAATTTATCATAATCCACCATTGTGAATACAGTATCTAAGTGCATGAATTTTCTATGTTTACCGATATCAAATGCTAACACTTCTTTAAAAGCATCTTTTTCGAATACTCGTTTAGCTAATGTTTCAATTGCACGAGAATCTGTACGTTCAGAAATACCAATAGCAAGAACGTCTTTAGAAATTACTAACTCGTCTCCACCTTCAATACTATCTGCATCATCTCTAGAATAAAATTTATCTACATTGTCTTTATATTCTGGATGATATTTAAAGATATAATGTCCGTATATAGTTTCACGATTACGTGTTACTGCATACATTTTATTGATACTTACGCCATTGCCCATTGTTGCGAATGGATCACGAGTAAAATATAGGTTTGGCATTGGATCTACTAAGAAAGGATAGTCACTTTCCATTAAGTCTGCTAATGAAGAAGAAAAGTGGTCTCCATCAACTTCTGATCTTTTGAATCCTTCCATTGTTTTAAGAATCATTTCAAAAGTATCCATTGCTAATAATTTTTCTTTTATAATCTTTTTAACACCTTCTGAAACAATACCAGATTCTGAAATCCATTGATCAACAAATTCTTCGTGTGCTTTTCCTGCATCAATTGCTTCAGCAGCTAATCTCTCTAAATAAACTACTTCAACACCTTCATTTTCCATTGCTTTAACGAAGTTATCATGTTCTTCTTGAGCTCCTACAAGATATGGAATATCGTCGAATAATAGTCTATCTAAATAATCTGGCATTAAGTTGTCCATTTCTTTACCTGGACGGTGAACCATAACTTTCTTTAATTTACCAATTTCTGAGTTTACATTTATTGGATGACTCATAATATATAAAACCTCCTGTAATTTTATTTACAACTAAATTATAACACTTTCATAAAACGTTTTCAAGAGTGATATGTATATATATACATATCACTCTGTTTTTATAATATTACTTAATACTTCTATAGATCTTAATAGAGAACTATACCTTTTTCCTTCTATAATACATAGTAGATTTTCAACTATGATTTCTTGCTTTATAACTTTATTTACCCAAGATATATTTTTTTACACAAAATTTATCTTTTAAAACTAAATATTTTATATAGACTAGATATTTTATAATATATAACTTATTTTCGATAAATAAATATATCTTCTATATATATGTTTTTTAGGGGTATATATATTATCAGACATAATGTTCTTGAAATAGATTTTTAAATTTATAGGAGGAATGATTTATGGAGAAAATCTTAGTTGCTACAGATGGATCCGCTAACGCAGAAAGAGCATTGCTTGAGGCTAAAAAGCATGCCCAATGTTCAGGTGGAGAAATAACTATACTTACTATAGTAGAGTCCTTAGGATATCAAACTATCTTTATTGATGATGCATTAAACGATTTAGGTGAATCAGCTTTTAAAAATACATTAAAATTATTTGATGATTTTAATGGCGTAGTAAATACTAAACTTAAAAAGGGTCATCCAGCTGATGAAATACTTAAAGAAGCTGAAAATGGAGATTATGATCTTATAGTCATGGGAAGCAGAGGACTAGGTGCTTTTTCCAGAACTATTCTCGGAAGTGTATCTAACAAGGTTTTAAATCATGCAAAAACAAATGTATTGATAGTCAAATAATTTATTGCTATTTAAGAAAGGAGTAATAATATGAAAAAAATTTTAGTTCCTACAGATGGATCAGCTAATGCAGAAAG
>CAZRHX010000096.1:4683-6554 GCA_964599855.1 uncultured Tissierella sp.
ATCACGCAAATATAAATGTACTAATAGTTAAGTAAACATTTAAAATAAATAAAATATGTTAAGCAACATGAGCCGATTTAAATATAGAACTCATGTTGCTTAGTTTTTTGTAATCTTTTTTATTATTTATCTGTCAATATATTCCAAAATAAAATTAAAAGCCCCTATTTACAAATAAATAAAATAAATTTAATTTGTAATATTTTTGTAACCTTTGACTAGATTCTAACGCTTACAGAGCCTAATAGATAAAAATCTTTAAAATTCTTCTAAAAAAGATTTGACAAAGTATTTCTTTTCTACTATAATTTGAAGATAGTTAGAAGTAGTTACAAAAAAGTTACAAATAGTTACAAATAGTTACAAAATATATAGGAGGTAGTTTATGAAAAATTTTAAGATACTAAATTCTAAAAAGGTACAATTACTTATACTTATGAGTTTAGTTTTAACATTGACTTTGGGTGTTTATATTTATAGGGGTAAAGAAATAAGCCTTGAAGTAGATGGAAATAAGACTGAAGAAGTTTCCTACTCTAAAACTGTTGGAGAGTTTTTAGAAAAAGAAGAGATAGATTTTCAGGAGGGTGCTTATATAAATATTCCCTTAGAGACTGAAATAGAAAGCAATCTAGATATAGTGATAATAAATCCAAAAGCTTATGTCATAAAAGAAAAAGAAACAATAAAGAAAATAAAATCAATTTATGATACAGCAGATGAGGTATTAAAAGAACAAGGAATAGAACTTGGAGATAGAGACTATACTGAACCGGCTCTAACAGAAAGATTAGAAGAAGAAGATACTATAGAAGTTTTTAGAGTTGAAGAAAAGGTAGTAGTAGAAACAAGTAAGATTCCATTCGAAAAGAAAAGAGAAAAAAGTAATACTATCTATAAAGGCAAAAAGAAACTTAAGCAAAAAGGAATAGAAGGTGAACTTGCAACCCATACAAAAGAAAGATATGTAAATGGTGAATTGACGGGTTCTAAAGTTGTAAAAAAAGAAGTAACTACTGAAAAACAAGATCAAATAATAATAGATGGAACAAAAATAAAACCAGTTCCAAAAGCTAAAGTTGAAAAAGCAGCTGAAGCACCAAATAGAAGTGCTAGTAGAAATACTGAATCAAACAATAAAGTAGCAACTGTAAAAGAGGCTGCTAAGGAAAAACCTGCTAAAACAGCTCCTGCCAAGACAGCTCCTGCTAAGGCACCAGTTAAAGAAGCAGTTAAAGCAAAAGTTCCTAGCAAAAATAATAGTTCAAACGTTAAAAGAACATTAACTATGCAAGCAACTGCTTACTCTACATCAGAACCAAATCTTGGAAGATATACAGCAAATGGAACTGACTTATTAAAAAATCCTAGAGTTATTGCTGTTGATCCAAATATAATTCCTTTAGGAACAAAAGTTTCAATAGACGGATATGGAACTTATGTTGCTGCAGATACAGGTGGTGCCATTAAGGGAAATAGAATAGATATTCATTTTCAAACAGTTCAACAATGTTATAATTTTGGAAGAAGAAATGTTACAGTAAACATTTTAAATTAATAAAAAAGATACAATCCTTTTGGATTGTATCTTTTTTTATCTAATTAAGTTTTATTTTATATTAAATATATAAGTGCTAAGAGCTGGTACGTATATTTCTTTTAATTTATTTAGATAGTTTTCTGTCTCTAAGCCATCTAGTCCAAACATTGTATCTATATCTAAAGTTTTTCTCTCATCATCATACTTATCTTTTAAGAATCTTATCAAATCCTTTACATCTATATAGGCATCTTCAAATTTCCCATTGTGAACTATCAGTAGATAACCTTCTGCTTCTTTTTTTATAGTATATGATATTATATTTTTATCT
>CAZRHX010000097.1:0-6319 GCA_964599855.1 uncultured Tissierella sp.
GATACAGTTTATTATCCTCAAGATGAAATGAATACCATTTTATTACCCGTTACATCAGGATGTCCATACAATAAGTGTAAATTTTGTTCTATGTATAAAGATGAAAAACATTCCGAGATTTCATTTTTAGATATAAAACTTCAATTGATGAATGGCTATCTCTACACTGAAAAAGTTTTTTTGACAGGTGCAGATCCTCTTATAATTGGTTTTGATAAAATGAAAGAATTGTTAGAGATGATAGAAGAATATTTACCTTACTGTGCTTGTGTATCGTCTTATGCTTCTGTAAAAAGTATTGCGAAATATTCTGTTGAAGAATTATCGATTCTTCATGATAAGGGACTTAGACTTTTATATATTGGATTTGAAACTGGTAGAGATGATGTTTTAAAACTTATGAATAAAGGTCACACTGTAAAAGAAGCAATAGAGCAGGCAAAAAAACTCAATAAAGCAAAAATACCTTTTAACTCTATAGTTATGTATGGTATAGCAGGTGAGGGTGAGTCTGTATATAACGCAACTGCAACAGCTAATATGATAAATAAATTTAAGACGAATAAAGTTATTACTATGAACCTTATGGTAATGGAAGGTACTGGATTAAATGATATGATAAAACAAGGTGAGTTTATCCCTGCAGGAAGAAAAGAAAGACTTATTGAGCTTAAAACTCTTTTAGAAAAACTTGGACCAGAAATGCAAATTCAGTTTGATACAACTCATCCAACAAATATAATTAAAATAGAAGGTATACTTCCTCAAAATAGAAAAAAACTCATAAATCAAATAAAAAGAGATATAAGAGCATTAGGTTAAATTGAAATTCCTAGGTAAAAAAGCTGGAAAAGATTAAATAAAACTTTATAAGGAGAACAAGATGAATCTATTTAAAGATATAAAAAAAATAAATTTCCTACTTTTATTTAAAACTGGATTTGGATCAGCTATAGCTATACTTTTAGCCAATAGATTTAATCTCTTATATAGCGCTTCAGCAGGAATAATTACACTTTTAACCATACAAAATACTAAAAAAGAGACAATAATGATTGCTTTTAAAAGAATAATTGCTTTTTTTCTATCAGTGATAATTGTGTCTATAATATTTTCAATATTTGGATATACACCCATTGCATTTGGTGGTTTTATATTTATATTTGTAGGAATATGTAATATATTTGGGCTTCAAGATGGCATTTCAATGAATTCAGTACTTGCAACTCATTTTTTAATTGAAAAGAGAGTAGATTTTTTATTGATAAAGAACGAGGTATCATTGTTGATTATAGGTATGAGTATAGGGATTGTGTTAAACTTAATCATGCCTAAAAACATGAAAAAGATAAAGAGAGATCAAAAAATAGTAGAAGATGGCTTTAGAGAAATACTCTATTGCATGTCTAATATGTTAAAGGGAGATAAAGAATGTTTATTTGCTATAGAAAATAAATCTAATATTGATTTCAAGGGTATAAATTTACTATTGGATAATTTGCTTATAAAAGCTTATGAAGATGCTGGTAATACACTTTTAAGAGAAACTAAATATCAAATCTCTTATCTTGAAATGAGAAAGTTACAAATAGCAGTATTAAAAGATATTTTTGAAAATATTGAGCAGATAAACGATATACTTCCTCAATCCATTAAAATATCTAAATATATGGAGAAGGCTGCAAGAGAGTTTCATGAATTAAATAATGTTGAATCTTTATTAATGGAAATAGAAGACTTATATATGTTTTTTAGAAAAGAAAAACTTCCCATTACGCGAGAAGAATTTGAAAATAGAGCTATCCTTTTTAACATATTAGTAGATTTAGAGCATTTTTTAAAAATAAAGAGAAGCTTTATTTTAGAAGATCTATAAAGCTTTTAAAAAGAATTAATATATTGAAGTAAAAAAATGTTGAATACATTCTAAAATAAGTTTAACATTTTTTTATTGTTTTTATTCTCTAGGCTAAATAAAGATAAGGATTTATTAGATTATAAATATATTGACACAATATAATCAGATGTTATAATAAACCTAAATACAAATAATTTATAATTAGAAAGAAGGACTATTATTGGAAAGAAGGAAAAGGATAGAATCTATTGATGTATTAGATAAGCGGAAGAAGATACAAGTTTATATAGTTGGATTTATTCTTTCAATAGTTGCTGGATGGGTTAATGCAGTTGCCATTAATCTTTTTTTAAATGAAAGTCCTGCTTTTATGTCTGGCAGAGGAATTATACTAGGTCATTCTTTATTTAAAAAAGATATAAAATTATTTATGAGTATAATACTTGTTATATCATCGTTTATATTGGGAGCATTTATTTCTACTATAATAACTAGCAGGAAAGGACTTAGTGGAGGTTTATTTTTTGCGAGTTCTCTTATGGCCATAGCATCTTTTCCTATTTCTTTAAGAAATATAATATTTGATACTATCATTATATCTATGGCTATGGGTGCTCAAAATGCTGCTACAAGTCTTACCCCTATAAATCGTACAACTCATTTGACAGGACCTGCTACTGATATTGGTATAAATATGGCTATGGGAAATTGGAATAGAGTAATTTTTTGGTCTCTTAGGTGGATTAGTTTTCCATTAGGTGCTATTACTGGCTTTATTTTGGTAGATTTATATAAGGGTGGCTTAATAAATATTTCAACAACACTTTTCTTACCAGCTATTATACTTATAGGCTTAGCTATTGTCCAAAAAAGATTTTTACATATACCTTTGTTAAATAATTAAATAATATAAAAAGCAAGCTAAATATTTAGCTTGTTTTTTATATTATTTTTATAAATGGGGTATAGATAATTAAAATGAATATGAGGAGAGGTTTAATATGGAGAATGGATTATTATTTCAAGCTTTTGAATGGTATTTATCAGATGATGGTAATTATTATAAAGATATGATATTGAAATTAGATGAACTTAAAGATATAGGAGTGACAGCTATTTGGCTACCGCCAGTATATAAAGCTACTGCTAGCAATGATACTGGATACGGTGCTTATGACCTTTATGATTTGGGTGAATTTGATCAAAAGGGAACTAGAAGGACCAAATATGGAACTAAAGATGAACTAAAGGAACTTATAAAAGAAATACACAAAAGAAAAATGAAAGTGTATGCTGATCTTGTACTAAATCATAAAGCAGGAGCTGATAGATCAGAAAAATTTATGGCAGTTATGGTGGATAAAAACAATAGACAGAAAGAAGTTAATGAACCACAAGAAATTGAAGGATGGACAGGTTTTGATTTTCCAGGTAGAAATGGAAAATATTCAGATTTTAAATGGAATTATAATCATTTTAGTGGAGTCGATTATGATAATATAACAAAAACTGAGGCTATCTATAGGATAATTGGTGAGAATAAAGGATGGAATTTGGGAGTATCTAATGAGAATGGAAATTTTGACTATCTGATGTTTTCAGATATAGATTTAGCGCATCCCGATGTGAAAAAAGAATTAAAAGAATGGGCTATATGGTTTATTGAAGAATTAGATCTTGATGGATTTAGGATGGATGCCTTAAAACATATGGATGAAGTATTTGTAGAGGAATTTATTAACTATGTTAGAAAAATTAAGGGTGAAGATTTTTATATACTAGGTGAGTATTGGTCAGATGACATAGATATAAATAATACTTTTTTAGAAGGTATAAACTATAGGGCTGATTTATTTGATGTAGGACTTCATTTTAACTTATACAATGCATCTAAAAACGGAAAAGAATATGACCTAAGAAAAATATTTGACAACACATTGGTTAACACTCATCCATTACTTGCAGTTACATTTGTTGACAATCACGATTCGCAGCCAGGAGAATCTTTAGAATCTTTTATAGACTTTTGGTTTAAAGAAATCGCATATGGAATAATATTTCTTAGGAAAGATGGATATCCATGTCTGTTTTTTGGAGACTACTATGGCATAGGTGGAGATGAGACACCGCCTGAATATAAAGAGAACATAGATAGATTAGCTAAAATTAGAAAGGATTTTGCATATGGTGATCAAGATGATTATTTTGAATCATCTTCTTGCATAGGTTGGGTTAGACATGGGGATGAAGAACATATAAATAAATGTGCTGTTATAATTTCAATAGGAGATATGAATACTATAAGTATGTTCGTGGGATTAGAGGAGTCAGGGAAAGTTTATGGTGATTATCTTGGAAACAACCAAGGGCAGGTAGTGATAGATGATGAAGGCTTTGGAGATTTTTTAGTGGCTCCTGGAAGTATATCTGTATGGATAGAAGATAAATAAAATATATCATTAATTTTATAAATTTAATTAGCAATTGATTAATTATTTAATATATGATAAGTTGAAAATGGAAATATAAAATTCTATATATTCTGATATCTGAAAAAACTGGGGGAATTTAATATGAAAAATGTGCATGTAATAACGGGTGGAAGTAGTGGAATAGGTTTAGAATGCGCTAAAAGATTTAAAGATGGAATTGTACTTATAACTGGAAGGAATGAAGAAAAATTAAAAAATGCAGAAACTGAATTAAAAGAATCAGGAATAGATGCAACTTATAAATCGAGTGATATTTCTAAAAAAGATAGTATAAAAGAGTTATTTGATTATGGGAAGTCTTTAGGTAAGATTAAAACCGTTTTAAACTCTGCAGGGGTAAGTGGAGGTATGGCAAACACAAAAGCTACTTTTGAAATTGATTTACTTGGAACAGAAAACTTAATAGAAGAATCCTTAAAGGTAGTTGAAGAAAATGCTGTAATTATTCTTATTGCCTCTATGATGGGTCATATAGTTCCTCCAAATCCTGACTATGACAAGTATTTAGCAAATCCCTCTGAACCAGGAGCAATAGATTCTTTGGTAGAAATAGTAGAAGATAAATCTGATATTGCATATAATTTTTCAAAAAGGGGAGTACATTTATTAGTTAAGAAATATGCTAGTGAACTTGGTCAAAAAAAGGCAAGAATAGTATCAATATCTCCTGGTATAATAATGACACCTATGAGTAAAAAAGCAGCAAAAGATCATCCAGAGCAAATGCAATACATGGAGAGAATGACTCCACTAGGAAGAAATGGAGAGTCAGAAGACATAGCAAATGCAGTTTCTTTTTTAGCAGATGATAGAGCTTCATTTATAACAGGTACTGATTTACTAGTAGATGGAGGATTGACTATAAAGCTTCCCGAAATAGCAAGGGCAGGTCAACAAGAAGAAAAATAAGTAAAAATATTGTATTATGCTTTAAAAAATAACTGAATTTTTTTAATCTTGACTTTATTGAATATTTGAGTTAGAATATTAAAAAAGACTTTGAATAGGAAGAGTAAACAATGTAAGGTCAAAAGAGATAGAAGTTCATTGGCTGAAAGACTTCTTTGATACACTTGATTGAAAACCACCTAGGAGTCCAGTCCTGAAGTTTTATTAGGGATATGCGTTAGCTACGTTAAAGCTATACTTTAAATATTTGGGTGGAAACGAGAATATTATCACTCGTCCTATTTTGGGCGAGTGTTTTTTTATATTTATTTTTAAGGAGGGATTAAATTGGACAATATAATCGTAGCAAAATTTGGAGGAAGTTCTCTAGCAGATAGTGATCAGTTTTTAAAGGTGAAGGGCATTATAGAATCAGATGATAATAGGAGATATGTAATTCCTTCAGCTCCTGGGAAAGTCCATAAAAATGATCATAAGATTACAGATTTATTGTATATGTGTCATCAACTTGCTTCACATAGATTAAATATTGATGATGTATACAATATAATTGAAAAAAGATTTTCAAATATTGGTATCGAATTAGGATTAGAACTTGATATACAAGAAGTTTTAGATGATATAAAAGATAAAATTCAAAATGGAGCTTCTAAAGATTATGCTGCAAGTCGTGGAGAATATTTAAACGCCATAATATTAGCAAATTTTTTAGGATTTGAATTTGTAGATGCAAAGGATCTTATAGAGTTTGATGATAAAGGAGAATTTAATCCTAAGGCTACTAAGATAAAAATGGGCAAAAGATTAGCTGGTGTTTCTAAGGCTGTTATCCCTGGTTTTTATGGGGCTAAAGCTGATGGAGAAATAGTTACTTTTAGTAGAGGGGGTTCTGATATAACTGGTTCTATTGTTTCAAGTGTTTTAAATTGCAAACTCTATGAAAACTGGACTGATGTATCGGGCTTTCTTATGGCAGACCCTAGGATAGTAGAGGAACCTAAGCCTATTGAAACTATTACATACAAAGAATTGAGAGAACTCTCCTACATGGGGGCACCAG
>CAZRHX010000097.1:6329-6553 GCA_964599855.1 uncultured Tissierella sp.
ATGAAGAGTCATTATTTCCAGTTAAAAACAAAGGCATATCAATAAATATAAAAAATACAAATAGTCCAGATGATCCAGGGACTAAAATAGTAGATGATTTATATCCTATAAAACATACAGAAACTATAACTGGAATCGCAGGGAAAAAAGATTTTACTGTAATTTCTATAGAAAAAACTCGTATGATCTCTGAGAAAGATTTTTTGAGAAAATTGATAACTGTA
>CAZRHX010000098.1:0-6523 GCA_964599855.1 uncultured Tissierella sp.
AGCAGAAACTGCAGATATTATACTTGTAAACTCCAATCCAGAAGATGTAGTATCTCTTATTGACTTTGGTAAAGCTACCTATAGGAAAATGATACAAAATCTTATATGGGCAACAGGATATAATGTTATCGCTATACCACTTGCAGCAGGTGTTCTATCTGGAATTGGTATAGTTATCTCTCCAGCTCTTGGAGCCGTTTTCATGTCACTTAGTACAATAATAGTGGCAATAAATGCAAAACTTCTTAAACTAGAAAGATAAGGATAATAAAGATGGCAGATAATATTATAAAGGCTCAGAAAAAAGAAATACAAGAGATGAAAGAGTTAATTGAAGACCTTAATCAATAAAATATGATATAGATTATATGACAAAATCATATTTTAAAGAAAAGACAAGGCCCTTTTACAAACTATTAACAGTTTGTAAAAGGGCCTTATTTATTAAAACTAAAACTTATAGAAAAATATCTTAAAGACCTTTTTCTTTTAAAGCATAACCCATAAAGTTTAATATAAGTCTTGCTGCAGTAAGTTGTGTCACCTCTGTATGATCGTATTGAGGAGCTACTTCTACCAGGTCAAATCCTACAACCTCACCTCTTTTACAAACTAGTTCCATAATCTCATCTACTTCATCATAGCTTAATCCACCTGGACTTGGAGATCCAGCTCCTGGTGCAACAGCTGCATCCAAACCATCTATATCTATAGTGATATAATATTTATCACCCTCTGGTAGGAAGGAAATCACTTCTTCTATACTTGTCTTTCTTAATTGTTTAGGGGATACTATTTTTGCGCCATATTCTTTAGCAGCATCAAAATCAAGCTTACTACTGCTTCCAACACCATGAACTCCAATTTGTAATATTTTATCTACAAATGGTAGTTCAGACATTCTCCTCAAGGGACTTCCATTTCCATATCTTTGACCTGATCTCGTATCAGCCCAATCTAAGTGAGCATCTATTTGTATAACATGTATTTTTTCAAACTTATCAAATGCTCTTACAGCAGGAATAGAGATTGAATGGTCTCCACCCATTACAACTGGAACAATATCCTGATTTACAATTTTTCTTACACTTGCTTCTACATTTTCAAATGATTGTTCTAAATCAGCGTGAACCATATCAACATCACCGCAGTCAACAATTTTACATTCAGGACCTAAAAACACAGTATCCCTTTCAAAATCATAGCCACCTTTGCCAAAAGAAAACAACATAGAACCATCTCTAATAGCCCTAGGTCCCAATCTAGCTCCTGATCTTCCCTGTATGGAACCATCCCAAGGAACACCTATCACTGCCATGTGTGCATCTATATTGTTTAAATCTTTACATATATCATATTTACCAAAAGATGCAATCCCTACACAGGGTAGTCCTAATTCTTGTCTTTCAAATGGTTCTTCTCTCTTATAATTCATTTTATAATCCATCTTCTACCTCCATTGCTATTTTTATTGATATTTTTTATATTCCTAATTAGCATTCCACTCTTCAATATCTTTTAATTCTTCTATACTATTTCTATTAAATAAAGGTATTTTCCCTTCTTCTTTTTGTTTAATATAATCATCAATAACTTTGATAGCCAGTCCACCTAAGAATACCAATGAACCCATATTTAATAGGAAAATTACACTCGTAAATAAATCCGCTATATTCCACATTAAGTCAACACCTGTTATACCACCTAAGAAGACAGCAACAACAAATAGTAAACGATAAGTAGTTCTACCTTTAGTGCCCTTAGTTAAAAAAGCAATTGAAGATTCACCACAGTAATAGTTGGACATAATAGATGTAAAGCAGAACATTGTAATAGCTAAAGACAATACCACTCCAACCCAATTACCAAGTACAGAAGTAAAAGCAAGTTGAGAAAGTTCAATTCCCACTAATTCACTAGTTGTATTGACACCTGATATTATAACGACCAAAGCTGTTATACTACAAACAATAATAGTATCTATAAAAACAGAAATCATACCCATCATACCTTGCTCAACAGGGTGATCTATAGTTGATGAAGCCCCTACTGTAGGTGCATCCCCCTGACCAGCGCCATTTGAAAACACACCACGTTTTAATCCATTATAGATAACAGTACCTATAGCTGCGCCACCTACTGATTGCAAAGTAAAGGCTGATCTGAAGATCAAAGCAAAGACAGCAGGTACTTTAGTAATATTTACAATAATAATAGCAAGTCCCATCAATAAATATATTATAGTCATAATTGGAACAAATTTTTCTGCAACTTTTGCAATACGTACAATTCCCCCAAAGATTACTAAGCCTATTAAAACTGCTATTGTAGTGGCAGTAAATAGTGGCGGTATTCCCATAGATTGTCCTATAGATAAAGATATTGTATTGGCCTGTAACGCTCCCATAGCAAAACCTAAAGATACTATCATGCTCAGTGCATATATAATACCTAGCCATCTCTTGCCCAATCCTTTTTCCATATAGTAGGCAGGTCCACCACGATAGACATGGCCTTCTTTTGTTTTGTATACTTGTGCTAAAGTATTCTCAATAAGTGATATAGCCATAGAGAACAGTGCTATAAACCACATCCAAAAAACTGCACCCGGTCCTCCTAGAGAAACCGCTATAGCTACACCCGCAACATTTCCAGTACCGATAGACCCACCTAAAGTTACAAGTAGTGCCTGAAGTCCGGATACGCTTTCAGGGTCATCTGCTAACTTTTCTCCAGATTTATTTCTAACTAATCTCACTGCATCTGGAAAAAGCTTAAGTTGCACAAACTTTGTTTTAATTCCATAGTAGACACCTAGAAATACAGCTACCCCTAGAACTAAATTCCACATATATCCCCCTAAGAAAACTATAAGATCGTTAATTGCTTCCATAAATGCACCCCCTAGTTTATTTTGCCTTATTTAAATCTGATACTTATTTCTTTTAAATAAGTATCAGATTTAAATAAATATATTATTCAGTATAGTCTATATAGTCCAAAATATCAAAAGTTTTTTTAAATATCACTCCTCATTAAATTTGCTTTAATGAGGAGTGATATTTATTTCTATTATTTATAAAAAGTATGATTGCCTATAACTTTAACTGGTGTTTTAGTGCGTGGTACAGTTTGGTCGGTTGCTAGAACTGGGTTGACAAAATATAGAGTATCTTCAGATACTATCATTCTACCATTTAATGCCTCAGCTACAGCTTTTTTAACAGATTCATTTGGACTTTGACCACGAATTACACCATTTTTAACAGGTGAAAATTGAAATTTTTGGAAAACAACTCCCTTTAATGTTGAAGGGTAGCTCTTGCTTTTAACTCTATTTAGCACAACATTTGCAACGGCTATTTGTCCTAAATAAGGCTCACCACCTGATTCAGCCATAACAATACGCTCAAGCATTTCTATATCGTCATCGTTCATCTCTATAGGTTCGCTATGTAGAACAGTTTTATCAATTAAATCTTTTGTAATTTCATTTTTTTCGGCTAAAGAATTACTGGTCATATCATCTTCTATTTTAGTAGCTGGCTGACTAAGTTGAATTCGATCTGATTTAGCTATTGTATCCTTAACTACAGGAGTTTCAGTTTTCTTATAATCATCATCAACTTTTGGTGCTCTATCTACAGCTTCTTTATCTATGGTCTTTTTCGATTCACGTCTCTTCTTCTTTAGTCTTTTAATAGATTTAACCACTTGAGAAAATGTATCCTCTTCGTTTCTTTGCTTGTTTTCTATTTCATTTTCATTTTCAATATTTCTTCTATTTTCAAGATCTTTAGAAGTCGTCATACCTTCAACAATAGAATTTTTTCTTTTTTCTTCAAGAATTAAGTTTTGTGATATTCTTTTTTCTTCTAAAAATTGAATTTGTTTGTCTGTATTTACCGGCAATTTCGAATCCGCTAAAACCTTGCTAGCATTTGATAAAATAAATGATGTTGATAAGATCATTACTATTAGATATTTACGAATCTTATTGGTCAATGCCATCGGCTTCCCTCCTATTAAAAATATATATATATTATACCATAATAAAATGTATAATATATATATAAATCAGATTGTACAAAGATGACTCTTAACTAATATATTGGGTATATTGTACTTATAAATATCAATTTAATAAAACAAGAAAATATATTTATTATATATTCTCTGCTATTAAATATAAATGTATAAAGGAGGCAAAATAATGGATAATTTAATAGAAACATTATTGTATAATCCTACCATAAGAAAATTTATAATAGCATTTATAGGAATAGTACTTATCATAGGTTTGTTGAAGATAATAAAGAAAAATTTATTTAACTATGTTAAAACTGAAAGCTGGTATATGACAAACAAGGTAATTAATGTTATAGGTTATATTCTTGTACTGTTTTTATTAGGAGTTGTCTTCAACGATAGACTTGGTGGAATAACTGTAACCCTCGGATTTGCTGGAGCTGGAATTGCCTTCGCTTTAAGAGAAGTAATTACAAGTGTAGCCGGTTGGGTAGGTATACTTTTTGCAGGTTTTTATAAGACAGGAGACCGTGTCCAACTAGGAGGAATCAAGGGCGATGTAATAGATGTTGGTATATTAAGAACAACAGTGATGGAGATAGGTGAATGGGTAGATGCCGACCTTTATAATGGCAGAATCGTAAGAATAGCTAATAGCTTTGTATTTAGTGAGCCTGTATTTAACTACTCGGCTGATTTCCCATTTCTCTGGGATGAGATTAAAATTCCTATAAGGTACGGCAGCAATTATGAAATGACTAAGAATATTTTAGAAAAAGCCGCAAAAAATGTAGTAGGAAATTATACAGAAAAAGCTCAAATGGAATGGGATAAAATGGTTAAAAAATTCATACTTGAAAATCAAAGTATCCATTCTATAGTAACAGTGGAGACCACAGATAACTGGATAGAATATACCCTTAGATATGTAGTTGATTATAAAAAAAGAAGAGAAGTAAAAAACGAACTATTCACAAGGATCCTAAAGGATATCGACAACACAAATGGAGTTATACAATTTGCATCTACAACTATTGAAATTAAAAATGATACTAATATTGATCCTTACAGATATTAGTATCATTTTTTCTATATTCAAAGTTTATTATAGTTTTATTTCCTTACTATCATCAATACTTTATAGCCTTTATTAGCTTTTCAACCTACTTATTTATTACGCCTGTTTTTCTCCTATAATTAACATCCATCTTTGCAGAAAATAGATTTTATTGCCCAGGAGATAAGGATTAAATCCTGTTTTTTCTTCTCCTTTTATATCCTTTTCCATCTTTCCTCGGATTTTATCTGCAATTTCAGATGAGGTATTTGTTAATTCCATCCAGGCATCTAAAGATACTGAAATTTCCGTAGTTTCATTTTTTCTAATAGTAAAGTTGTTTTTTTCATATAAATCAATAAACTCTTTTCTACTAATATTTTTCACATGAGAAGTATCTCTCATCATTTCTATGCTATCTTGGATTTGTCTAATCTCTTCTGATGCTGCTTCCATATCAATTATTACTAATTTACCAGATTTCTTTAAAACTCTCTTCATTTCTTCAAAGGATTTTTCTATATCTTCAAAATGATGAAATGCTAGACGAGATACTACTATATCGAAGACCCCATTCGAAAAAGGAATATCTTCTACTAGTCCTTGTAGAAATTTAATATTTAAAAGATTGTTTTTTTTCGCTTCTTTCTTTCCTATATCAAGCATAGCTTTAGTGGCATCAAGACAAACTATTGAATGTACAAATGGGGCAATAGATCTAGCACAGGCAGCTGTTCCTGCTGCCGCTTCAAGTACAATATCATCTTTGTCAAGTTCCATACTTTCTACAGTATAGTCCAAAAAAGCTTCTTTTGAAAAGTTCATATTATGATTTTCGAATTTATCTGCTTGAATAGAAAAAGAGTTCTGAACTTCTTCTAGGTTTTTTGGATTTTTTCCCATAGTAAATACTCTTGACAATCTGTTCATTCCTTACTCCTCCTTTAAGCATATAATACATACTTATAAATATTACAAGTTTTTTTCTGACATCTTAAAATAAATCAATTATGAAAATAAGGACTGACTTATGAAAAATGTTTTTCCCTTTCATGGAAGGGCGTTTTTCATAATTTCTTGAACACACTTACTTATGATAGGGTTCACCGTATATATCATAACATATAAAACTATATGTGCTTATGTGCCTAAAATCTATATTTAACTAGTTTTGTTTTAGAGTAAAATCTCCACCGTTGAAGTCTTGCTGATTACTCCTAATCAACACACTATTTCCAGCATTATCACGTGCAATAATATAATCAACTTTCCAGATTCCAGGTTCATCATATTCTCCGACTGTTAATTCAGCTCTATACGAGCCGTCAGATTGAAGCTTAGCAAAGTCATCTTTAGTTACATTTCCACTAGGTGATCTCCATTGTACATTAATATAATTAATTCCTGAAAGATCATCTGTTGCATTGATAGTAGTTA
>CAZRHX010000099.1:0-607 GCA_964599855.1 uncultured Tissierella sp.
ATAGTGAAAATATAATACAAGACACGGATACACTTGATACTTGGTTTTCATCAGCACTGTGGCCTTTTTCTACACTTGGCTGGCCTGATAAGACTCCAGATTTAGATTATTTCTTTCCTACTGATGTGCTTGTTACAGGTTATGATATAATATTTTTTTGGATAATCAGAATGGTATTTTCTAGTATTGAACAGATGGGAGAGGTACCTTTTAAAGATATATTCTTGACAGGCTTAATAAGAGATAGTGAAGGTAGAAAGATGAGTAAAAGTCTAGGAAATGGTATAGATCCTTTAGAGATTATAGATCTTTATGGTGCAGATGCTCTTAGATTTACATTGGTTACTGGAAACAGTCCTGGCAATGATATGAGATTCTATAATGAGAGAGTAGAGGCAAATAGAAACTTTGCAAATAAACTTTGGAATGCTACTAGATTTGTATTGATGAACTTAGAAGAAGAAGTAGTCAGGGAAGATTTTAAGCTAGAAGAATTAGAAAAAGAAGATAAATGGATACTGTCTAAATTAAATGAAACTATAAAAGATGTAGATCACAATTTGGATAAATATGACTTAGGACTTGCAGCTCAGAGAATATATTACTT
>CAZRHX010000099.1:617-6364 GCA_964599855.1 uncultured Tissierella sp.
GAATATTGTGACTGGTATATAGAGATGGTTAAATCCAGACTATATGGAGAAGATGAAGCTAGCAAAAATACAGCTCAAAAAATATTATTATATGTGTTAAAAGATATAAATAAATTGCTTCATCCATTTATGCCTTTTATAACTGAAGAAATCTGGAGTCATCTTCCTGGAGAAGATCATGCACTAATAATATCAACTTGGCCAAAGTATAATGACGATTTCAACTTTGAAACTGCTAAACAAGATATAGAATATATAAAAACTGCTATAAAAAATATTAGAAATGCTAGACTTGAAATGGATATTTCACCTTCAAGAAAATCTCCTATTATATTTGTAACTGAGGATGCGCATATAGCAGAAATTATAAATTCTGGAGAAAGATACTTCAAAAATTTATCTAGTGCAGAAAATATAATAGTCCAATCTACAAAAGAAGGACTAGATGGAGAAAACATAGCAGTAGTTTTAGAAAAGTGTGAAGCTTTTTTACCTCTAAAAGATTTAATTGATTTTAAAAAAGAACTTGAAAGATTGGAAAAAGAGCAAGAAAAACTCCAAGAAGAGTTAAAAAGAGTAAACTCAAAGCTTGCAAATGAAGGATTTGTTTCTAAAGCACCTGAAAAGATTATAGATGAAGAAAAAGCTAAAAAAGAAAAGTATCAAGTTATGATGGAAAAGGTCTTAGAAAGAATAACAAATGTAAAAAATAATATTTAGAGGTGTAGTATGAACTATAATGAAGCACTAAATTATATAAATGATAAAAATAAGTTTGGTTCAAGGCTAGGACTGAGTTCTATAGGTAAACTTCTTGAAAAGCTAGGGAATCCCCAAGATGGTTTAAAGTTTATTCATCTTGCGGGAACAAATGGAAAAGGATCTACATCAGCCTATCTTTATAATTGCATAAGATCTGCAGGCTACAGTGTAGGACTTTTTACATCACCTTTTTTAGAAAGATTCAACGAAAGAATTGCTCTAAATGGCGAAGATATACCAGATGAAAGTATAGGGAGACTCACAGCGAAAATAAAAATAGCTTCAGATAAAATGGTCGAAGAAGGTTTAGAGCATCCTACTACATTTGAAATAGTAACTGCTCTTGCTTTTCTTTACTATGAAGAAGAAAAACCTGACTATATTCTTTTAGAAGTTGGTTTAGGTGGAAGGTTTGACTCTACAAATATTATAAAAGAATCTTTATTATCTATTATAACGACTATAGCTTTTGACCATGTAAATGAATTAGGAAATACATTGGCGAAAATAGCTTATCAAAAGGCAGGTATTATAAAAAAAGATGGTTTAGTTGTATCTTACAGTCAGGAGAAAGAAGTGGCAGAAGTTTTAAAGAATGTTTCAAAGGATATGAATGCAGAATTAATTTTTAGTACAGAAAAAATAGAAATATTAGAAGAAACAGATCATGGAAGTAAGTTTAACTATAAATATTGCGACAATAGATTTGAAGGACTAAAGACTTCTATGATAGGAGAATATCAGATTTATAATGCTTCTTTAGCTATTACAAGTTTATTAGTTTTAAGAAAAAAAGGATTAATGGAGATAGATGATAAACAAATATATGAAGGAATTTTTAATACTAAATGGAAGGGAAGACTTGAAGTTTTAAAAAGAGATCCAATATTTTTAATAGATGGAGCTCATAATCTTCAAGGAATAGAAAATCTTTCTAGAGCTCTAAAGTTGTTTGATTACAAAAAACTGATATTGGGGATATCAATCTTAAAAGATAAAGATGTTGATAATATGCTAGAATCCTTAATTCCCTTAGCTGATACAATAATAGCTACAGAAGTTTATATGCCAAGAAAACTTTTAGCTGAAGATTTAGGAGAAAAGATAAAAAAGTATACTAAAAAAGTAATAATAGAAAAAGATATAAAAAAAGCTGTTTTAAAAGCAATTGAGATAGCAGACAAAGATGATATAATAGTATTTGGCGGATCACTTTATTTAATTGGAGAAGTTAGAACAATAGTAAATCTTCTATAGCCTAGGCTATAGAAGATTTTTTAAATAAAAATATTGATTATGTCTTTATAAATAGCTTGTGTATTTTGTTTCCATTTTTTACAGATTTTTTCAGCTTCTTTAGAAGATGGAGCGCTAATATAAATACTAAACAATGTTTCTTCATTTTCTATAAGCTTAAGATTTACCATATACTCTTCATTTTCTTTTAAAAAATAATCTGCAAGAACCTGAGTTTCTTTTTTTTGAACATAGGAAAACTCTTCAAAATCTTCTTTTAGCTCAGTTCTAATTTTTTGAGGGATTTTCAAAGCGAAATACTGTAATGCTAGAGTTCCCTTTTCTAAGATGGTATATTTTTCTTTGTCATTATCTTCTACAAGCTCTATAAGATTTCCTTCCAACAATTCACTTAAATATTGTTTTATTAAAAAGAAATTTAAATAGTCCTTTTCTAATACATATTCAGATAGTTCATTTTTATCAAAAAAATGAGGAGAGTTTTCTATGATATATAACAATATAAGTTTATTTTGAGCAAGTTCTTCTGTATTATCAGAAAACATAAGTATCACCTCTTTAGTCTTTTTTCTATTATAACATAAATAAAAAGAGTATACTCATTAAACTAAGTACAAACTCTTATATTATAAAATATTAGAGATGATTATTCTTCTTGACTTAAAGCTAGGTAATTATGTTATTATATAAAGACAGGTTAATTTTATAGAATTAGAAAAGGAAAGCTAACTATGTAGGATTGAAAGGACAAGATAAATGATGGATACAAAAGTTGTAATTGGTGTTATAATATTTATTATATTAGTAAGTTTTCAATATACATTCAATAGAATACTAAAAGAACTTATAGAAATTAAAAATATATTAAAAAAAGACACCAAAACTTATTATAAATAAAGAAAGGAGAGAAAATGTTGATAGATAATAAAGTAGAAAAAACTCTTTTTACAAGGGATGAAATCTCTAATAAAGTAAAAGAATTAGGTAAACAATTAACCTTATATTATAATGGAAAAGACTTGGTAATAGTATCACTTTTAAGAGGTGGTTTTATATTTGCAGCAGATTTAATAAGAGAATTAGATATGCCTCTTGAAGTAGATTTTATAACTACATCAAGCTATGGTCATTCAGAAACTAGTAGTGGAGTTGTAGACATAGTTTATGATTTGAGATGTGATATAAAAGGTAAGGATGTTCTTATAGTAGATGATATAATAGACACAGGTTTTACACTTTTAAAAGTTATAGAGCATTTAAAAGAGAAAAATCCAAACAGTGTAAAAGCTTGTGTTATATTAGATAAACCAAGCAGAAGAAAAGTAGAGCTTACACCTGATTTTTATGGATTTAGCATACCTGATATATTTATAGTAGGATATGGACTCAACTATGGAGCTTATTACAGAAATATACCCTATATATTTGCATTCGAATAAAAAGTAGCTACAGAAGTTATTCTGTAGCTAGAGTTATATAATTAAAGAGGAGTTTTTATGAAAATAGAAAGAGAATTATCAATATATAAAGCTAATATACTATATTTACTACTTGCTCTAGTGTTTTTAGTCTTAGGAGGGGCAGCTCAGTCTGTAAATTTATTTTTTGGGATACTAGTAACTGAGATTTTAATAATAGCTATTCCAAGTATTTATTTTGTGAGAAGAAGTGGTTTATCTTTAAAAAAATCATTTAGATTAAATAAATTAGGATTTAAAAATATAGTTTTAATATTTCTAATAACTGTTTTAACATATCCTATAGCTGTTTTTTTCCAAGGAATATTTGTAACTATATTAGATTCGATTGTAACTTTAAAGCCCAATACTCTGCCTGAAGAGTTATCCAAAGTGCCTTTTTTATGGTCTGTATTCTTTGTAGCTATAGTACCAGGGGTTTGTGAAGAGATAATGTTTAGAGGAACTATGCTCAGAGCATATGAAAAGATAGGAATTAAAAAAGCTATCTTAATCAGTGGAGTTTTGTTTGGAATGTTTCACTTTGCCTTAATAAATTTTGTAGGACCTATTATACTGGGTATTGTATTTGGTATAATGGTATATAAGACGAACTCGATTTATTCTTCTATGATAGCACATTCTTTGAACAATTTTATAGCCTTAGTTTTAAATTATTTTTTGATGGAAAACATGGACAATATCAATGAGATTGCAAGCCAAGAAGTAGAAGTTGGTTTTTTACAAAATTTAATAACTTTTGCCATATTGGGAATCTTTATATTTCTTTTAATAAAGATTGTAAAAAGTCTTTTAAATAAGTTAAAGCCTTCAGCTACATACTATATGGAGGAGATAGAAACTGAATATAGCTATAAAGAAGAAAGAGAAAATCTTGATCTTTTAAGCTATATGCCTATTGTAATAGTAAGTGTAATGTTTTTTATATTTAATTATATATTTATATTTGTTAAATAATAAGTATAATTTACTGAAATAGCAAGTATTAAAAAATGAAAGAGGAGTCCAGATGAATATATACAATAAATTTGCAAAAGTATACGATGAACTTATGAATGACTTTGACTATGAACAATGGTTTAATTATATAGAAGATATATTTAAAAAGTATAAAAAAAATCCTAAACATATTTTAGAAATGGCTTGTGGTACTGGAAATTTATCTTATCACTTTGCTGAAAATGGATACAAGCTTACATGCTTTGATCTTTCAGATGAAATGTTATCTCAAGCTGATGATAAGTTAAATGGATATAGAAATGTAAAAATTTTCAAACAAAACATGATAGACTTTAATTTTAACGAGAAGTTTGAATCGGTGATATCTATCTGTGATAGTATTAACTATATACTTAAAAAACAAGAGCTTGTAGATACATTTAAAAATGTATATAAACATCTAGAAGATGGTGGAATATTTATATTTGATATAAACTCCTATTATAAATTAGAAAACATACTTGGAAACAATATCTTTATAGAAGATAGGGAAGATATATTTTATTCTTGGGAAAACTTCTTTGATAGAAAGAGTAATTTATGTGACTTTTATTTAACATTTTTTATCAGAGAAAATGCAAACTATAAAAGATTTGATGAACATCATAGAGAGAGAGCATATACCATAGGTGAAGTATTAGAAGCGCTTAAAATAGCAGGTTTTAAGACTAATCATATATATGATTGCTTTACATTTGAAACACCTAGAGAAAAAACTGAAAGAATTAATTTTATTTCTATTAAATAATTATAGAAATAGTAGATCCTAAAGAGCTTAATGATATGAGATAATACATCTGTGACAAAAAACAAGAAAATAAGAAAGTCCTCTGATACAATGTTAATCACGACAAAAACAAGTATCTGGAGGGATCTTTCTTATGAAACTAATTATAACAGAAGAAATGAGGTTTCCTCAAAGGGCAGTTAAATATGCAATAAAACACGATAACAATTCAAAGGCTGCAAAGAGATATCACACTAGCCGTCAACAAGTGCAGCGTTGGAGAAATAGATATAATGGAGATGTAAAGTCTCTAGCACATAAGAGTAGAAGGCCGCATTCACACCCTAATGAGCATACGAAAGAAGAACTTAATCTAATAAGGCATAAGCATCGATACCATAGACATGAAGGGTATGGGCAGTTTTATCGCAAGCTTATGGATGCAGGATATCAACGAACCTATGATTCTATGTGTATTCAGATAAGAAAAATGAAACTAAGTGTGATAAAAAAGATGCAAAGCT
>CAZRHX010000100.1:0-2897 GCA_964599855.1 uncultured Tissierella sp.
GTCACCTTCTATTTCTTCATAATTTGGACTTACTCCATATACAGAATAATCATGTTTTTTTAACTCTTTCCAAATCCTATATCCCCATCTATCCTTTTTTTTGCTAACACCAACAACTGCCCAGTTCTTTTTTTCTAACATTTCTTTTTTTATATTTTCAAAATCCATTTTAACATCTCCTATTTTGCTTTTATTTCAATATTAAATCAGCACTTTACCTTTACTCATAGGTAAATGTACCCTGTTTATTTTATCTATTACCCCATCTCCACTCGTAAAATCCATAATATCACCTATAAATTTATCTTTTCTAGACAATTCTATATATAGGCTTATATTTACCTCTGTATCAAAGCTGATATCTTTTATTGGATGTTCTTCGTTTATCAGATAATTTTCTATTTTTCCATAAGAATTATAATCAATCTTAATTAAAAATTCATCAAACATAGTCATCTCTATTATTTTTCCAGCTTCAAGAGCGGATTTTCCACTTTGAGTATAAGCTCTGATAAGACCTCCACCACCAAGCTTTATTCCGCCAAAATATCTAGTGCTAACTATGACTATATTTCTAAGATTTTCTTTTTTTATAAGTTCTAATATAGGTATCCCTGCTGTTCCAGATGGCTCTCCATCGTCACTAAATCTTTGAACAATCGAGTTTTCACCTACTACATAGGCATATACATTGTGGGTTGCATCTTTATATTTGGTCTTTACCAAATCTATAAACTCTAGAGCTTCTTCTTCATTATTTATAGCTTTTGCAGAAGCTATAAATCTGGACTTATTTATAATTATTTCTTTTTCTCTAGAGTTAAGGACAGTTCTATAATTACAATCCATGTCTAATCTTCCTTTCAAATCTCTACATAAACTTAAGCATATATAAATTCTTTATATCTACCCATATCTATTTCATTGATACTAAGTTGGACATAGCTTCCATCACCTTTATGCTCTAAATCTATTATATTATAATTTTCCATAAAATAATTTAAGATATTATGTTTATCATATGGTATTTTAAGCGTTACTTTTTTATATTTATGAGGAAGCATCTCTTCTGCTAATTCCATAAGTTTTAAAAGGTTTTCCTCTTTTTCTGCTGATATAAATATTTTTTCTCCTACAAGCCTATGTTCATAAAAAACATCTGAAATATCTACCTTATCCATCTTATTAAAAACAGTAATAATAGGTTTATCCAATACTTCTAAACCCTTTAAAATATCCAATGTAGTTTTTATTTGAATATCTAAGTCTTCGTTAGATACATCTACTACATGGAGTAAAAGATCGGCATACTTCACTTCTTCTAATGTTCCTTTAAATGCCTCTATTAAATTCGTTGGAAGTTTTGACACAAATCCTACTGTATCAGTTATAAGATAGCTTTGTCCATTTGGAAGTTTTGCTTTTCTAAGAGAGGTATCCAGGGTTGCAAACAACATATCCTTAACATACACATCCTTTAAATCTTCATCGTTTTCATATAATTTAGTAAGCTTGTTTAAGAGAGTAGATTTTCCTGCATTTGTATATCCTACTAAAGCAATAATAGGAAGATTTGAATCCAGTCTCTGCTGTCTTTGAATCTTTCTATTTTCTTCTATTTCTTTTATTTGTTTTTCAATATTGTTTATTTCCTTTAATATATGTCTTCTATCTGTTTCAAGCTTTTGCTCTCCAGGACCTCTAGTACCTATTCCTCCACCTTCTCTAGATAGATAATCACTATATCCCACAAGTCTTGGAAGCCTATATTTAAGTTGTGCTAATTTTACTTGAAGTTTTCCTTCTCTAGAAGTAGCACGTAATGCAAATATATCTAATATTAAGTTTGTTCTATCTAAGATTTTTCTTCCTATAAGTTCTTCTAAGTTTCTAGTTTGAGCCCCTGATAGCTCATGATCAAAAACAACTGTATCGATATCTAATTCTTCGCAATAATTTTTTATTTCTTCTGCTTTTCCCTTGCCTATAAAAAGAGCTGCATTGATGACATCTTTTCTTTGGTTGAGTCTTACTTCTACAGTTCCTCCTGCGGCCTTTACAAGCTCTTCTAATTCATCTAAAGAATTTTCTATGCTTATTTCTTGATTTCCTAATTCTACTCCTATTATAATAGTTTTTTCTTTATTTAATTCTCCTTGTTTCAATTTCTCACCATCCATTTATTCATTCTTACACTTATTATACCATTTATTAACAATATTAACTAATATAAAACCCTAATATAAAACTCATTAATATTAAACAAAAAAATATCTAGCTTTAATTTTCTTAGAATATTAACAATCTATTAGCATTGTGTTATAATGAACTTATTATATATTTAAATTAAAGTAAATAAAGGAGGAAGACATGTCTAAATATAAAAATAAAAAAGTTAGAAGAGATAATTTTAAAAAATCTTTAAAAATACTTTTAGTACTTATACTATTATTCACTATACTTGCAGGTGGTATTTTAGCTGGAGTAGTTATTTCAATTATGAAAGATGCTCCTGAAATAGATCCTAAAAAGATAAACTCTTTACTAAGTCAAACTTCAACTATCTATGATTCTAATGAAAAGTTAATCGAAAAAATAGATACCGGCGAATATAGAACTTTTGTAAGTTTAAATAAAATGCCAAAACATCTATCAGATGCCTTCATAGCTATAGAAGATGAAAGATTTATAGAACATAAAGGAATAGATCCTAGAGGTATTATAGGTTCATTGTTACAAAACTTAAGATCTAATGATATAGAAAGAGGAGCTAGTACAATAACCCAACAATTGGTGAAAAATGCATATTTAACAAATGAACAAACATTAAACAGAAAGATTAAAGAGGCCTACTTATCTTTACAAGTAGAAAAGGTTCTTAGTAAAAATCAAATTCT
>CAZRHX010000100.1:2907-6348 GCA_964599855.1 uncultured Tissierella sp.
AGAAGCATATGCAAATAGAATCTTTTTTGGTCAAAATGCAGCAGGTGTACAAGAGGCTTCACAAACATATTTTTCTAAAAATGTAGAAGATCTTACCCTAGCAGAATCTGCTCTCTTTGCAGGCGTTGTTCAAAACCCTAAAAAACATCAGCCCTTTGTAAGAGTAAAGCCAGAAGAATATGATGCAGAAAAACAGGCTATCGTTGGCGAAATGAATGTACAAGGTGAACAATTTATTTTAGTCTTTAATGAAAAATCTATAGATAGACAAAAAGTAGTTTTAAAGAAAATGCTAGAATTAAATAAAATAACCCCAGCTCAATACGATGAAGCTCTAAAAGAAGATATAAGGGAAACTCTAAAACCTGGACAAAAGGAGCTTGAGGATATAACATCGTATTTTACAGACTTTGTGAAGGATCAAGTAATAACTACTTTAGTAGATAAATTAGATTACTCTAAAGAAGATGCAGAAGAAGAACTTTATAAAGGCGGATTAAAAATATATTCTACAGTAAACTTAGATCTTCAAAAAGAATTAGAAGACATATATGACAACTTCACTGAAACCTTAGTAGGCAATACAAGCTATATGAGAGGTCCCGTTCTTATAGACTGGAGATTAAATGGATTCGGAAACATAATAGACGATAAAGGAAAACTTCTTTATTATAAAAAAAGCAATCTCTTAGACGAAGAAGATAACCTTGTAATAGATAAATCTGAATATATTATATCTGAAAATGGAGATATAACTATACAAAATACCAATAAAATAAATGTCTATCCAAAACATATAGATGTATCAGATTATTACACTATTGATGAAAGGAAAAACTTAGTAACTCATACAGTTGGATCCCTCGATATGTCAGAGAAGGATTTTACATCAAATGAAAATGGTGGAATAACAATTTCAAAGAAATTTCTAGATGGTAAAACAGATTTTTATAAAATAAATGACCGCGGAAATCTTGTTATTAGCGAAAAGTATTTCTATAGTTCTAAAGATGGAATTGTACAACCTCAATCTGCTACTGTAATACTAGATCATAAGACTGGTCAAATAAAGGCGGTAGTAGGGGGTAGAGATGTTGAGGGAAACAGAATCTTAAACAGAGCTACAAATTCTCAAAGACAGCCCGGTTCGGTTATAAAACCATTGGCCGCTTATCTACCTGCTCTTGATAATGGATATACTGCAGCTACAGCAATAGATGATATACCATTTTATGATGGTAATGGAAAATTATGGCCTAAAAATAGTTATAATGGCTATAAAGGGATGAGAACTTTAAGATCTGCGGTAGAAGACTCAGGAAACGTGCCTTCTGTCAAAACTGTAGAAGATATTGGAATAGATACATCTATAGCTTATTTAGAAAAACTTGGCATAGTAAATAAAAAGAATGGAGAAAAAGATAATTTTGTAACAGCTGATGATGACCCAAGTAGAAATGATGAAAACCTTTCTGCCTTAGGACTTGGTGGTATGACTTATGGACTAACGCCACTTGAAGTAACAGCAGCTTATGGAGCTATAGCAAATAACGGAGTATATATAGAACCTATAGCATTCACTAAAATATTAGATAACGATGGAAATGTTTTATTAGATAACAAACCTAGAGAAACAAAAGTGGTTTCACCCCAAATTGCTTATATAATGGGCGATGTTCTCAGAACTAACGTATCAGATGGAATTGGAACTAATGCTAGGCTTCCAAACATGGTAGTTGCGGGTAAAACAGGAACTACTCAAAATAGAGCCGATATTTGGTTTGTAGGTTATACTCCTTATTACGCGACAGGTGTATGGATAGGAAACGACTCTCCAAAAATAACTTTAAACCAAGGTAGTGATAAAGCAGCATCATTTTGGAAACATATTATGACCAAAGCACATCAAGGTTTAGAAAGCAAATACTCTTTTAACAAACCTGATGGAATAGTGAGTGCAAATGTATGTACACAATCAGGAAAACTTCCATCTACGATATGTAGTCAAGATCCAAGAGGAGTTATAAAATCTGAAATATTTGCCAAAGGTACAGTCCCTACTCAATATTGTGATGTTCATGCTTATGTTAGGGTTGATACTAGTAGCGGTAAACTTGCAAATAGATATTGTCCAAATTATTTAATAGGAAATAGAGCTTTTGTAAGAAGATCCCCACCTTATAAGTCCTGGGAAAATGGTGGGATAGTACCCAGGGACTATGCTTATAATGCTCCTACTAGCTATTGTACTGTTCATGGTCCCTACTCATTAAGACCTAGAAAACCAAAACCTACGAATCCAGAAACTACAGTACCCGAAACCACTACACCAGAAACTATAATACCAGAAACTACTGCACCCGAAACCACTACACCAGAAACTACAGTACCCGAAACCACTACACCAGATGATGAGGATGATGATTAAAGTTCAAAAATATAGTAAAAAAAGAGCCTAGGCTCTTTTTTCACATCCCTTAACAACATTATCTAATAAAACAGTATTTGTAACACTTCCAACTCCTCTAGGAACTGGTGTTATCATAGCTACTTTATCTTCTACCTTATCAAAGTCTACATCTCCACTCATTTTCCCATCATCATCCATGCTAACTCCAATATCTATTATTATGGAATCTTTATTGAAATATTTCTCATCTAAAAATTTAGCTTTTCCAAGAGCAGTCATAACTATATCTGCTTTCTTAGTTATCTTATCTAAATCTTTAGTTCTTGAGTGACAAATAGTTACAGTAGCATTCTTCTCTAAAAGCATCATAGCTAATGGCTTACCTACAACCAAAGATCTGTTTATTACCACTATATTCTTACCTTCTAAATCTATATCATAGTTTAAAAGTATTTCTATAGCAGCTTTTGGAGTTCCTGGGGCAAAACCTGACATATCTCCTTCAAAAATCTTAGCTAAATTTAAAGGGTTCATACAGTCTACATCTTTT
This sequence comes from uncultured Tissierella sp., assembly GCA_964599855.1. Classification (GTDB taxonomy): domain Bacteria; phylum Bacillota; class Clostridia; order Tissierellales; family Tissierellaceae; genus Tissierella_A. The sequence goes on from CAZRHX010000100.1 coordinate 5,868, forward strand.
TCTGGACTTACTGCCTTACTTATTACTTCTTCATCTATACCTTTAGGTAAGGGCCTGAAAACTAGTATTCCACATATATCATCGTCATTATTTAATCCTTCTATTATCTTTACTAATTCTTCTGTTTTTATGGAAACATCTTCTTCTTTTATAACTGTCTTTATACCTAACTTTTCAGAATTTTTTATTATCCCTCTTTCATAAGAAAGATCACTTGGATCCTCTCCCAGTCTTACAATAGCAAGTCTAGGCTCTAATCCTTTTTCATTTAATTTCTTAATTCTTTCGACCATTTTCTCTTTTATTTTATCCGCTGCAACTTTCCCTCTTAAAATTTCCGCCAAAAAAATCTCCTCCTATTTTAATTTATAATAATACTTATACTTATATGATACCTTATATAAGTATCTTTAAACATTAAAAAAGAAATCTAAGGGGCATTGCCCCTTAGATTTCTTTTTTAAGAGTAAGTCTATAAGCC
>CAZRHX010000101.1:0-5937 GCA_964599855.1 uncultured Tissierella sp.
CTGTAGATGGAAAGTTTTCTACTTCTTTTCTTGCAACATTAAAACTTTTTTTAAATTCTTCTAAATTAAGATTTTCTGAAAAATAAACTCCATCTCCATCATCTTTTATATCTATTAGATCATCTACCCAAAATTCTAATTTAGTAGGGGAAGATTCTACTGCAGATAATTCATAGAAATATGGTAAATTTTCTGCTGCAGTTGTAAGTGAAAATTCTTTTTCGCTTATTAAATTAACTCCACTAAACTCTTTAATAATCCCTTTGCTAAAATCTGCATAACCCTTTAAGTAAATCCCCGCTCCAGGCCCTAATCCAGCATCTTGAACAAAGGCTAAAGACCAAATCATAACTGAAGAAACATAATCTTTAGCTCTTATTTCTGTGCCATCTTCATATTTTAATCCATCTCTTATAGTAAAAGTATAAGTTTTAGACTTATCTTCATTTTCTTCTACAAGACTTTTTTCTATTACAGTTTTATTTATTTCATATCTTCCATCACTATTTATAGCAATTGTATTCATTCCCCTAATAAATTGATAGATTTCATAATCTGAAGGATTACTTTTACTATATTTAATCCAATCACCTGTAAATTCTGTAGTACTTCCTATTATGATTTGACCAACTGATGATTCTTTTTCTTTCTCTTTAATCTCTGTATTGTTTGAAGAAGTTGAAGCTGGTTTTTCATCTTTAGGCTTACAAGCTACTAAAACAACAGATACTATTAGCAATAAAGCTAATAGTAATATTATGTTTTTTTTATTCATATTTCTTTGCCCCTTAATTGTTTTTATTTAAGAAGAAAACTCCAACCGTACCAGGACCTGTATGAGCTCCGATTACGGATCCTATAGTATTTATAATAATATCCTCTATTTTGAATTCTTTTTTTAACATGTTTTTAAGTTTAAAAGCAGATTCTTCATTGTTTGCATGTACTATAATAACAGATTGTTTTTTTAGATCTGTACTTCCTTTTTTTGTCTTTATAATTTCTACCATAGATTTTAAAACTTTGTTTTTCCCTCTCACATTTTCTAAGGGTTTAAGTATTCCATCTTCTACCCATAGTATAGGCTTAATACTGAGTAAGCCTCCCATGATCTTTTGTGACTTCGATACTCTACCGCCTCGATATAGGTATTCTATATCGTCTATAGTAAAGATATGTTCAATATGTTTTATTATAAAATTTATTCTATCTAATATCTTTTCTTTTCCTATATTATCTTTAACCATTTTAGCTGCTTCAAGCACAACAAAACCCTGTCCTCCTGAAACAGCTCTTGAGTCAATTATTGATATATCTGCATTTGGATATTCAGATTCAATAATTCGTTTTGCAAGAATTGCGTTTTCATATGTACCCGATATACCCCCTGATAAAGATATATAAATAATAGTCTCATCTTTTTGAGCAGATTCTTTAAATCGTTTTATAAATATTTCTGGCGTAATTTGGGCGGTTTTATAGACTATTCCCTTTTTCATATTTTTCAATACTTCTTCTGATTCTATATCTATATTATCTAAATATTCTTTTTCTCCCTCTAAAATAAATATAGGTATTATATCTATATTATATTTATCTATTAATTCTTTAGTTAAGTTACATCCACTATCACTTATAATCTTAATCGCCATATAAATCCTCCTGTTTTACATTATCATTATGTTAGTACCATTCTATAATATATTAATTTATAGAATAAAACAAAGAATAGATAAGATTTTTTTATAATTTTTTATTTTCTAATTTAAGAAATCACCTCCTATTATTTAACTAAGAGGTGATAAGTTTGTTTTTTATTAAAGCATAGGTGATAAAAGTCTTGAGATTGATTCTTTAAACTTTATGTAAGGCGATCTCTCATCATAGCTTTCAGTTGTAATCTCTTTACATAAACTTAAATCATCTAAAAATCTATCCGTAAGTTTTATATTAACATCTCTATCATAGATAAATGCATTGACCTCAAAGTTAAGTCTAAAACTTCTAATGTCTAGATTAGCTGTTCCCACTGAAGATACAAATTCATCAGCTATAAATACTTTTGAGTGTAAAAATCCATCTTCATAAGTGTATACTTTAATTCCAGCTTCTAAAAGTTCACCAATATAGCTCATACTAGCCCAGTATATAAAGGGATGGTCTGGTTTGTTTGGAATCATAATTCTTACATCTACACCTGAAAGACCTGCTAGTCTGAGAGCTTCAAATATACTTTCATCTGGGATAAAATATGGTGTCTCTATATACAGTTTATCTCTAGCATCTGAAATCATCTTCATATAGCCATCTTTTATGCTTGGCCATTTTGAATCTGGGCCGCTTGAAACTATCTGTATTCCAACACTATCATTCTCTTCTATATCATGTAAAAAACTTTGACCTGATTTTATTTCTTCTTTGGCTGCAAATTTCCAATCTAGAAAGAATCTCCATTGAAGGGAGCTCACTGCTGAACCCTTTATTTTAATATGAGTATCTCTCCAATTTCCAAATTTTTTAGACTTATATAGATATTCATCTCCAACATTAAATCCACCTAAAAAAGCCTCTCTTCCATCTATGATACATATCTTTCTATGGTTTCTATAATTTATCCTTATATTTATCCAAGGAATAAAGGGTGGAAAAAATACAGCTAGCTCTATTCCAGAATCAACGATACCCTTACGGGATTCTCTACTTATCTTTCTACTACCCATCCCGTCGACTAATAACTTTACAGTAACTCCTTTTTCTGCTTTTTGCTTTAAAGCATTTATAACTTTTATACCTATTTTATCTGTTTTAAATATATAATATTGTATATAAATAAAGTTTTCAGCTTCTTCTATACTTTTTAAGAGAGCACCAAATTTTTCTTTACCTGTAAAATATAAATCTATGCTATTATCTTCTGTATAGTAAGCTTCACTGTTCATAAGATGCATTTTTATTAGATCTTCATATCTGTAAATACTAGGATTTTTAAGTGTTAACTTTCCATTATTTATCTGATTTGTTTGTTTTATTGCCAGATTTTTAAAATAGCTATCTTCTTCTTTTTTCATCTTAAACATCTTCTTTTTAGACAGGTCTTGTCCTAAAAACAAATATAAAATAAAACCTATCCCAGGGAGAAAGGTTAAAACCATTATCCAAAGCCAAGTAGAAGTAGGATTTTTTCTTTCAAATAATATCAGTAAAAATGCTAAAATTATATTTATCCATAATAAGCTACTTGTAAGAAGTAAATAATTATCTAGGAAGCTTTTCACTTTATCACCTACTATATTGTTTATTTTTTAGATCTATATCTCTTGTTTGAATCTAAAATTTTCTTTCTCATCCTATAGGAAAGTGGTGTTATCTCTATAAGTTCATCTTCTTCTATAAATTCTAATGCTTCTTCTAAGCTCATTAAATTTGGCGGAGAAAGTTTTAGTGAATCATCACTACCAGATGCACGTACGTTTGTTTGTTGTTTTTTCTTTACTATATTTACTTCCATATCTTGCCCTTTAGGATTTTCTCCTATTACCATACCTGCATAAACCGGTACTCCAGGACCAAGAAATAGTACTCCTCTACTTTGAGCTGAGTGCAGACCGTAAGCAGTAGATTCTCCTGTCTCAAAGGCAATAATAGATCCTACTTTTCTTCTTGGAATATCTCCTTTATAAGGTGCATATTTATCAAATATAGTGTTTATAATTCCATTACCTCTTGTATCAGTCATAAATTCTTGTCTATACCCTATAAGTCCTCTGGAAGGAATAGTAAATTCAAGTCTAGCATATCCTCCTGTAGCTTCAGTCATACTTATAAGCTCTCCTTTTCTTTGTCCAAGCTTTTCTATAACTGCTCCTACAAAGTCATTGGATACGTCTATAATAACTTTCTCTATAGGCTCCATTCTTTTGCCATCTACTTCTTTAAATAAAACTTCTGGTTTTGAAATTTGGAACTCATATCCTTCACGTCTCATAGTTTCTATAAGAACAGATAGATGAAGTTCTCCCCTTCCAGAAACTTTAAATTCATCAGTTAAATCAGTATCTTCAACCCTCAATCCAACGTCTGTCTGGAGTTCTCTATATAGTCTATTTCTTATTTGCCTAGATGTAACAAACTTTCCTTCTCTACCTGCAAAAGGACTGTTATTTACTGAAAAAGTCATAGCTAAGGTTGGTTCACTTATTTTTACAAATGAAAGAGATTCAGGACTGTCTACAGGACAAATTGTATCCCCTATATTTATATCTGAAATTCCCGCTATAGCTATTATACTTCCTGCTTTAGCAGATTGTACTTCAGCTTTATCTAATCCTTCAAATTCATATAACTTACCTATTTTTATTTTTTCTTTTTTATCTGGATCTAGTTTGTTTAAAAGAATAGCTTCTTGATTCACATTTATAGTTCCTCTTTCAATCTTTCCAACGCCTATTCTTCCTACATATTCATTGTAGTCTATGGTAGAGATTAAAACTTGTAAAGGTTCATCCGGATCTCCCTCTGGAGCTGGTATAAACTCTATAATCGTTTCAAATAAATCTTTCATATCTTTCTCTTGCTTGTCTGGATCTAAACTTGAAGTACCTTGTTTTGCTGATGTATATACAAAAGGGCAGTCAAGTTGATCTTCATCTGCACCTAGTTCTATAAAGAGATCTAAGACTTCATCTATTACAGCTTCAGGTCTCGCTTCAGGTCTATCCACCTTATTTATACAAACAATAACAGGATGTTTTAACTCTAAAGCTTTTTTTAATACAAATTTGGTTTGAGGCATTGGTCCTTCAAATGCATCTACAAGTATAACCACTCCGTTTACCATGTTTAAAACTCTTTCTACTTCTCCACCAAAATCAGCATGTCCTGGTGTATCTATTATATTTATCTTTGTATCACCATAGTGAACAGCTGTGTTTTTAGAGAGAATAGTAATTCCTCTTTCTCTTTCAATGTCTCCTGAATCCATTACTCTGTCCGCCACATCTTGATTCTCTCTAAATACACCTGATTGTTTTAATAGACTATCTACAAGTGTTGTTTTACCATGGTCTACATGGGCTATTATTGCTATATTTCTTATATCTTCTCTTTTCATTGTCATATTTTATTCCTCTCTCTTAAAATAAATAGTTAAAACTATCTATCTTTTTATTCTTTTTTTACCTTCCTTAAACTCTCAAATAAAAACACATTCAAAAACTGGCATGCACATTTATGCCAGTTCTTAGATAACCTCTTGAAATTTACATTATAATAAGAAAACTAAGAAAGATACTTTACTGCTGTTATAGCATTTCTATCTAATATTAGTTCATCAGAAAGGCCTTTTACTAAAATTAAACCTCTTCCTCTACATTTGAGCTCACTAGGATTATAGGATGAAAAATCATAATTTATGCCCGTGCCTTCATCTTTCACATTCATAATGATTTTATCCTTTTTAAGTTCTATATATATTTGAACCATCTTGGATTCCACATATTCGTTTCCATGGAATATACCATTTATAATCAATTCATTTATAATAAGCCTTATTTCAAATATAGTATCTTTATTATCTATAATTTCATTAAGTTTTTCTAATATATTTTCTACAAATTTTTTAACTAGACCCAAGTCACTAGAAATTGAGCCTCGATAAGTATAATTCATTTTATCACATCCATTAAGATTATTCTATATTTTTATTTTACCCAATATATATTTATATAATCTTTTAATATATATTTGTATTAAATGATTATATTTGTTATACTTCGGGTATATTGAAAATGTAATTATCATATAATTAAAATAGAAGGGAGATGTTTTTAATGGAAAGATGGGTATGTCAACCATGTGGTTGGGTGTATGATCCAGCTGAGGGAGATCCAGATAGCGATATAGATCCAGGAGTAGCTTTTGAAGATCTACCAGATGATT
>CAZRHX010000101.1:5947-6302 GCA_964599855.1 uncultured Tissierella sp.
AGCTACAAAAGATCTTTTTGAAAAAGAATAATAATACATAAAAGACCAACTCTGAGTTGGTCTTTTAATTTTCTTTATATTAAGGATTCAAATAAAGTCCAAGCCTCTTCTATATTTGTTTTATTTGTAGAAGAATATGGAATTATTAAACTCTTATCTTCTACTCCCAATTTCTCTTTTATTATCTTTATATGTTTTTGTATATTTCCCTTAGATATCTTATCTGCTTTTGTTGCCACTACTATACCATCGTATCCAAAACTCCTTATCCACTTATACATAGTGACATCTTGCTCGGTTGGACTATGTCTTATATCTACTATCAATACTATCTCTTTTAAGTCTTTCCTATTGG
>CAZRHX010000102.1:0-6183 GCA_964599855.1 uncultured Tissierella sp.
CCTTCAGGCATATGACTTCCCCACTCGTTTCCATACCAATATAGATATATATTTTTAAGCGGTATACCTTTTACAAGCCATGCTCCAAGTTCCCTAAATGCGGGAACTAAAAAATCGTCTTTTCCCATAGCATAGGCACTGCCTACTTGAGTTGCCTCTTGTCCGGTGTTCGGTGCGTAGGTAAGCATTCTGCCTTGTCTTTGATAGGATACTGCTTTTTCATCTATTATTCTTGTATATAACATTGTCTTGTATAGATAAAGTAATTCATCATCTTTAAAATCTGGAAGATCCTCTTTTTTAGTCAATTTTCCGTCTTTATCCATGACCCTATAAATCTTTCCTTCTAATGGGTTATAATCTTTAAATTCCATTGATCCTACCTCCTTGTATTTCTATCCTATATCATCCTTGTTGATAATCGTTATCATTATATTTATATACATAAATCAAATTTTTCAAACATAAATCGAATTTCTTGAATATAAAATAATAATTATAGATGTAAGCATTTTCCTAGTATTGTATCTATACCTTGTCCATGCTATAATAAACATTAATATATCAAATATTCAAAATTGTAACTTTATTTATTATTTAACAAAGAAATGCTTTATAGTAACTTCTATTTTTAAAAATTCATAAAAAAGGAGGGAGTTGCCTAGAGATAGAAATATTATAAAAGTATTAAATTATAAGTTTCTATTGATCTTTGGTAACAATAAAATGACTAGAAAATTAATTAGTGAGAAAAATGTAAGATTATTGGGCTTAACAGCTTTTATTGCAACTGGATGGGGATTGATTATTTCAACATTGATTAAAGAAGAAAGTATTTATAGGATGGGTCTTTTGATACTTTTTGGATTCTTCTTTGCTGTAAGTGTATCAGACAACTTTAAAAAACTGCTAGAAAGAGAGGATTAATATGAGATTTAATAAAAGAAGTATCTATGTTTTAATGTGTTCATTTGTAGGTGTTGTTTTTACCTGGTATATAAACCATGAAATGGGTTATGGAGCAATTATCGCTAATGGATTAATTGGTATAGCTGCTGCAACTTTTCTTCCAAATGACTTAGCAGGCATTACATATACATCATCATTTGTTGGAATGAGTTCCTTGGAAGTTATACCCTCTATACCTGCTGCTCTACTGGGAAGTTTAATAGTAGGAATAATTCTTTTATCTACTGTAGAGATTTATGCTGGTATCGGTGGAAAAGGTGGAACAACAGCAGCATTATCCACAATAATTACAAAAACAATAATAAGTATTTTTAATTAGGAGGTATATTATGCAAGAAGTTTTAATTTTAATAGTATCAGTAGTAGCAGGGATTTCTACTTACTTAGTATCACATACTTTAAAGAGAGGGGCAGTTATTGCTTCAGCAATAGTAACTTTGGTATCTGGCTTTATATTCCCACATTTCTTTCCTACTATAGGTGGTGTATTGGCAGCAGCTGGCGCTTGTGCATCTTATGCTGGGATGATTTCTCTTCAAAATGCATTAAATCTTTTTGAGATGTCTATGATATCTTTGATGACAGGAACATTGTTTATACTTGCTAGCATAGCATATTCAGGAATCGGTGGAAGATTAGGTACAACAGCTGCTATTGCATGTTTTGCATGGCTTGGAATTAAGAAAATACTTGGAAAAATAAAACAATCATCAGATGCAAAAGAACTTGCAAAAAATTAATAATGTAAAGTAAATATAGAGAACTAAGGCCAGATAAATTTATCTGGCCTTAGTTCTCTATATAATTCCTCTTGTATAAAAATTTTATAAAAAGATATTTCACTTTTCTTAAATTGGGTACTTATATAAATGGGAGTGATATAAAATGGATAAAAAATATTTAAAACCAAGTCAAGAAGAAATAAAAGAAAAGTTAACCGATGAACAATATAGAGTAACACAAGAATCTGCTACAGAAAGACCATATACCCATGAATATAATAATATTGAAGAAGATGGAATATATGTAGATATAGTTTCTGGCGAACCCCTCTTTTCATCTCAAGATAAGTATGATGCTGCTTGTGGCTGGCCTTCTTTTACAAGACCTATAGAAGATAATATAAAGGAAAAAGAAGATCTCTCTCTGGGTATGAGACGAGTAGAAGTCAGAAGTAAGTCTGGAGATTCTCATCTAGGACATGTATTTCCAGATGGACCTGCAGAAGAAGGTGGTATGAGATATTGTATCAACGGTGCCTCTTTAAGATTTATTAAAAAAGAAGATTTAGAAAAAGAAGGATATGGAAAATATATAGATATATTTAAATAAGATAGGCTTAGGCCTATCTTATTTAAATTCTTTTCTTATTAAATTACTTATAGAGTCAACTACTATTATCATAAGAGATGTACCAAGTAGAAGCAGACCTACATTTTCCCAATTTCTCCAATTTATATTCATAGAAAGGGCCGTTCCTATTCCTCCAGCCCCAATTATTCCGAGTATAGTCGAATTTCTTATATTGGATTCAAATCTATAGAGACTTAAACTTAAAAATGTAGGGAGTGTATGGGCTACTAGTCCATACCTATAACTTTGAATCTGTGTGCTTCCAGTTGATAATATACTTAGATTTATATTCTCAGGTGTATTTTCTAAAACTTCGCTATACATCTTTGTAAGTACTCCTGTCGTATATATACTAAGTGCTAAAGCGCCTGATAAGGGTCCTGGACCCACTCCTCTGAAAAATATAATTGCGGTTACAATAGGGGGAAATGTTCTAAATATATTTATAAGAGCTTTCATAAAAAAAGAAATCCCTTTATTTGGAGAAGTATTATAGGCAGTAAAATAGGACAATATCATGGCAAAAAAGGATCCAATCATTGTAGCAAATACAGCTATAAAGAAACTCTCACTCAAACCTTCAAAGAGTTTTTTATAATATGAAAAGTTAGGTGTAAATATTCTTCTAACTATAGTGAATCCTTGTTCCAATCCAAGTTTTAATCTATCTAAACTTATATCTATAGAATTGATTATAAAATAAAGCAATATAAGAGTAGCTATTGGAAATAAAACAAGTTTTACCATCTTATATCTTTTAAAATCTTTTATACTTTTAAAGGGAATGGTAAAATCCAGTAAGTATTTTCTAACAAATAAACTAAACATATCTATGAGCAGTATACTGGAAAATAAGATAAGTATGAGCATGGCTAGATTATCATATCTCAGATGATTTAAATCTCTCCACATTATCTGTCCTATACCACCTGCCCCTACAAGTCCTAAAACTGTAGCACTACGAATATTTGTTTCAAATACCAAGAAAAAGGTAGAAATAGAGAGTTCAAATATATTTGGGAAAACACCATATCTTAAAACTTCTATATTACTAGCTCCAAGGCTCCTAACTGAATTTAAACTATTTTCTTTTATAGCCTCTATGTGTTCTCTAAATAGTTTTAAACTCATCAAAAAAGCTATTATAGAGAGTGCTATTATCCCAGAGAACTTTCCTATACTAAATATACTGACCAATATAGCCGCCCATATAAGACTTGGAATAGTCCTCAGCACAGCAAAAACTATGGTCAATATCTTTCCTATTACCTTATTGGGTCTTATATTGCTAGATATAAATAAAGAAAAGAAAGCTCCTAAAGCCACTCCTATAAAGGTAGATATAATAGCTATCTGAATAGTTTCCAAGAGTTTTTCAAATACTTCTTTTACATAAGAGATATTTGGATGGAGTATTCTTTTAAATAAATCTATCATGCTGGGAATTCCCTTTAGGAGACGCTGAAAATCGAAGTTTATCTTATATCCTAAAAATATTATCAAGATCAAAGACATGATAGAGTAAAAAATTCTTTTAAATTTCTTATGATCTATATATCTCTTTAAGGACTCTTTCATCTAATTCACCAGGCTTTCCATCAAACATTATCTGACCCTCTTTTATAGCTATTATCCTTTTAGAATATTTAATAGCTAGATCCACATCATGAAGATTTATGAGGATTGTAATATTTTTCTTTTCATTTACTTTTTTAAAATATTCCATTACCGTTAAGGAACTAGTTCTATCAAGACTTGCAACTGGTTCATCTGCAAGTATCATTCTAGGTCTTTGGCAGAGGGTTTTTGCTATAGCTACTCTCTGCTTTTCTCCTCCACTTAAATCATCTGCTTTTTTAAATATTTTTTCAGACAAACCCACCTGTCTTAGAGCAATCTGTGCTCTATGGTAATCATCATCTTTAAAAATACCCAAAAGAGACTTGAAACTACTTGTATAAGGAAGCCTACCTATGAGTACATTGTCAAGCACTGTTGAACGTTCTATGAGATTGTAGTCTTGGAATATAAATCCTATATCTTTTCTTATTTCTCTAAGCTCCTTAGATGATAAAGCTACAATATCTTTACCATCTAAAAGAACCTTTCCCTCTATAGGACATACGAGTAGGTTTATAGCCTTAAGAAGAGTCGACTTACCACTACCTGATGCACCTATGACTCCTATAAATTCACCTTGTTCAACTTTTAAATTTATATTCTTAAGTGCTAGGTTTTTTTTATTATATACTACCTTTACATCCTTAAGTTCTAACATCTTTAACACCTAATCCATTTTTTCTAAATCTATATCTAAGGTCTCTGCAGTTTTTCTTATGATATCATAATCACTATCTGTCGCTTCTTTAAATCCATACATATTAAATAATTCTTGAAGTTTTTCAGAACCTTCTTCTGATTCTACTATCTTTAGCAAGGCTGCCTGAATTTTGTCGCTCATCTCTTTATCCATCTCACCATTTACTGTAACACTTATATTGGGAATATCTTCAGTATAGCCTAAGACTTTTGTTTTTTCTTTGGCTTCTGGAAACTCTTCCTTATATCTATCTACTATAGTGCTAAATGTGGATATTACATCTACATCCCCATTTAATAAAAGTTGAAGACTTTTATCATGTCCACCACTATATATATATTCTATATCTTTTTCTAAATCTATTCCCAACATCTTTAAATGAGCTGCTGGAAAAATGTATCCAGATGTAGAAGACGGATCTACAAAAGCTACTTTTTTACCCCTTATATCTTCGAAATCTTCTATGTCGCTATCGTCTCTAACTAAAAATTGAGATTTATAAGTCGCTTCACCTTCATCGTTTATTGCAGTTAATATAACATCGGCATCACTTTCCTTATTTGCCAAAACATATGCAAATGGAGGTATGAGTCCAAAATCAACCTGTCCGGAACCTAATCCTTCAACTACTCCAACATAATTTGTAGCAGTAAAGCCTTCTACTTTAACTCCAAGCTCTTCAGATAACATATCTGTAAGTGGTTCTACACTGTCGATAAGTTTATCCCCATCTCTCATAGGAACAAATCCCATGGTTAAAACTACTTCTTCTTCTTTTGTACAGCCTACAAATGTAAGCATCAAACACAAGCTAAGTATAAGTAAAATTGATTTTTTCATTATTATCTCCCCTTCTATATTAAAATATATTAACAAAGCATATATCATTGTAACATATATCTATATTAGTAGGAATATTAAATTATCACACAACAAAAACATATTTTAAACATATTCTTTTGACATTTTCCATTTAATATATAAATATAGGGTAATAACAATATAAGATGATATATAAGGAGGAAGTAATTATGAATTATGATGATGACAAGGAAAAAATGTTTACCGGAGATGAGGAATCTTCAAGAGAGAGAAAGTCTTATGCAAATATACCAGAAGATATATATATAGAAAAAGATTCTAAAAAACCTAAAAAGAAAAGAGGATTTGGAGGCAGTTTGTTTTCCTATATTCTTTTAGCTTTAGTAGCATCTATTATAGGTGGTTTTTCTTCTCTTTATCTAAGTCCCTTAGTTCTGGGTGATTTAAATGGAGACATACCTACTTACAATGGAAACCCAGCAAATCCTATAACTATAAATACAAGCGATGATATAGGTACTGTTTCAGCTGTAGTAAAAAAGAGTATGAAATCTGTAGTAGGTATTACAACTCTTGAAAGTGTAGAAAACCTATTTGGTGAACAAGATAGAGGCGGTCTAGGTTCTGGGGTTATAATTGACAGCGATGGATATATTCTTACAAACTCTCATGTAATTGCAGATGGTAATGTAAAAGAGATAAAAGTATTGTTTGACAAT
>CAZRHX010000103.1:0-6106 GCA_964599855.1 uncultured Tissierella sp.
GGATAGCTGCGTAAAAAGTTAAACTATTTGTGTCTACTATATTGACGTAGGTCCATAGACTTTATAGAGCTATAGTAAATAATATTCAGTTTGTCATAATGTATGATAATGGTTTTCTATATAATAAATCCGCTCCTTTTCTGATAGTTATATTATATCAGATACAGAATCTATTATGTTTGGGTTGTCCTATTTCTATACTAGCACTAATTTTAAAATTCTTGCTATAATTTAACTAACCTAATAGATTTTCTTCTCTTTTAGATCCTTCTCTTATCCTGGTTTTAGTTCTTTTTCCATTCTGATTGCTCTAGAGTTAAATCCATTTTTTTCATAAAGTTTAACTGCTTCTTCACTGAACAGATGCACTGCAAGTTCGATCTTTGAAACCCCTTTTCTTATTGTGTATGTTTCAATATACTTCAGCATTAGAGTTGCGACACCTTGACGCCTATATTTCTCAGAAACAGAAAAGTCATGAATATAAGTATACTTCCTTTCTGCCATCATTGGCAGTTGGACATGAACACATTCCAAAAAACTATAAGCTACAATTTCATTATCGAGAAGCGCAACAAGAATAATTTTTTGATCATTTGCGAAGAAACTTTTTAAAAAATGCTCTGTATATAAAATTTCGCTATCTACATATATATCTGGACGTTTTTCAACGTAAATCTGGTGTGTTTGTTTTTTTATTTTTAATATATTACTCAAATCTCCCCAGACTGCTTTTCTTATAATAAAATTCTCCATCGTCGTTTCCTTACTTAAGTTAAAATTATTTGAATCCCTTTCATGTTGATTTAATGTTACTAATAAATCAATATTATCCATAAAAAAACCTCCCAAAATTTCTTGTATTTTTTTTATAATTTTCATGTTTTTAACTTTTTTTCTTTTATATATTCCTTTTAAAATATAAGAAGCACTTTTAAAATACTTACTAAAAAAACCGAGGAATTAAACCCCGGTTTTTTTAGATTGTTATTCAGCTGGAGTGTAGCAAGATCCGTCTTGTAATTTCATACCACCTTGACCTTGTCCTTTACCTTGACTTCTATTAGAATTACCAAGGCCTTGTCCTGCTCCATTAGAACCGAATTTTGCACCTTCGTTTTGACCAATTTTTTCAGATCCTGTTCCGTCACAATTTTCTTGGTTCTCTTCAACTTTTTTAATGATTGTATCAGCTTTTTCTTGAGTAATTCTACCTTCTGATACTTGAACTTCAAGATTATCTTTTTTCATTTCAATATTTTCTTTCTTGAACTCATCAAGATTTCCTGCAATTGTACCATAGGTTTTATTTGTTTCTTGTCTTTCAGCAATAACACTTTCCACTGTTCTTCCTGTTAATCCTGCTGCCGCTTCAGCAGGAGTTTTATATATAGATGCAGCAAATCCGGTAGCACTTGTTACTCCCATTGCAAGTACAACAGCACCTATTGTAGTCATTTTTTTTAAATTTTTCATTTTAATATCCCCCTTGTTTGGTTTTAATATTCTTGGATTTATTTCTTCTATGCTTATATACTACTATTTAATTATGAAGAAACTATGTCTTTAGTTTGCTCTTTTTGTGAAATCTTATTTTTATCCCAAACAAAGGTAAATTTTGTTCCTTTTCCTTTTTCACTTTCAGCTATCAATTCTATATCATGTCTACCTGCTATATTTTTAGCAATAGATAATCCTAAACCTGTACCTGTTTTATTTTCTTCAGATCGTGATTTATAAAATCTCTCAAAAATATAAGGTAAATCTCCAGCAGATATTCCAATTCCATTATCTTTAATAGAAAGCTTACCTTCTTCAAGGATTATTTTTACTCTATCATTTTTAGGGGAAAATTTTATTGCATTGTCTAAAATAACCATTATCATCTGGCGAATCCTACCATAATCACCTAGAATACTGCAATCATTTATTTTTTTTATAAACTCAATCTCTACCTCTTCTTTTTTTGCAATATGACTAGCACTTCTTATAACATCATCCATTAAATCACAAATTAAAATTTTGGTTTTTTCAATTGTAAAATCCATACTTTGAAGTTTTGAGAGTTCCAATAAATCATCAACAAGTCTTTGTAAAAACTTGGATTCATTTAACATCTGAATATGATACTCTTGAATTTTTAAAGGATTTGTGACGATTTCATCTACAAGGGCTTCTAAAGAACCACGTATAACTGTAATTGGAGTTTTTAACTCATGGGATATATTGGCTATAAACTCACGACGCATATTTTCAAGTTTTTCACTTTCATAGCTGGCAGCATCTAATCGATCTGCTAAAATATCTATTGTATTTGCAAGTTCACCAATTTCATCATCCTGTTTTATATTTGCTTTTGCCGTATATTCACCGTTGACAAGACGCAAAGCTGTATTTTCCATAATAGTCAATGGCTTTGTAAATGAATTTGCAAATATAAGAGATAATAAAAAAGATACAATTAATGCAAAAACAATACTAATAATAAGTATAATTATTCCTTGAGAAATAGCTTCATCAATTCCCTCTACAGGGGAATGTAATAATACAACACCTATTACTTCATTAAAATTATTAAATATTGGCATACCAACTGTTAAAGTAAGTTCACTTAAAACATTGCTAAAGTCTTCACTAAAGACAGTTTGACCTTTAAAACTATCTTTAATCAATTGTTCAGCATTTTCTGGCAGATCTTTATAAAAATAGTCTTGAACTATCTGCCCTCGACCTTTTCCACCTGTAATTAAGTTTTGGTTTGTATCTATAATCCATACATCAGTTCCAGCAATATCACCAATCATACGAAGATACATACCAAATCCCCTCATATCACTAGCATTTGTATCTAAATAAGAAGAAAGGGTTTGAGATATATCTATTGCATGACTTTCAAGTTCCATTTTATGAGCATTTAAACTTTGATTCCTAAATAATATTATAAATATACTGCCAATTACGATTGCAAAAATCAATAATGCTATTCCAAAATATAAACTTAATTTGGCACTAATTTTACTTTTAAACATTTTCTATTGCCTCAAATTTATATCCTACACCCCATATTGTTTTTACCTCCCAATCAGGATGGCTGTATTTATCAATTTTTGCCCTTAAACGTTTTATATGGCTATCTACAGTTCTATTATCCCCAAAGTAATCATATCCCCATATAGAGTCTAATAATTTATCCCTTGAAAAAACCATATTCTTATTGTTTGCAAGAGTCCATAAAATCTCAAATTCTTTTTTTGTCAATGAAATATTATTATCATCAATACTTACTGTGTAATCATTAATATTTATTTTAAGATTGCTAAATTCAACAATTTCTTCTTCTTTTTCTTCACTAGTAATTCGCCTCATAATAGCTTTAACTCTTGCTATTACCTCACCTGGAGAAAATGGCTTTACTATATAGTCATCTGCTCCCATTTCAAGACCCATTATTTTTTCGTAATCTTCTCCTTTAGCTGTAACCATTATTATTGGTACATTAGATTTTTCCCTTATATCTCTACATACTTGAAATCCATCCTTTTTTGGCATCATTACATCAAGGAGAAGTATATCAGGTTTTTCAGTTTCAAATTTTTCTAAGGCGTCTTCTCCATCAAAAGCAATAATAGGCGTATATCCATTTTTTTTTGCATATTCTTCCAATATCGAAGTAATCTGTTTGTTATCATCGACAATTAATATTTTCATTTCTTCCCCCTATTTTTATCTTAAAATATTAAATTCTGCTACTTTTTTTAGTTATTAATGAAAATACCCTCCATCCTAATGAAAGAACGAAGGGTTAATTCTCATTACTAAATTTACGACATTTTTAAATATTAGAATTTTATTGTTTTCTTTATATTGATAGGTTTTCTATGAGTATTATTATTTTTCTTCCTTAGCATCCTTTATTGGTTGGAACGGACCGTATTGATGTTGTTCTTGCGGGAAGTCATCTGCATAAGGTGGATACGGAGAATCTACCGGTTTTTTCTCTAGTTTCGGATAATCCTCTTCTAGACCAGGCATATTAGGTCTTTCTTTGGAGCTGAGATATCCTCCAATATCATAGGCATCTTCAGTTGTGATTGCCGGATAATTCCATACCGTTCCCAATGGCATATTGCTACGAACAAAAGCAGCATTGGTTAGTAATCGATTCATTCCTGCTCCATTGTTATAGCTATTTTCTCCCCAAAGTGCTGGAGCAATACGATTACCTCCATCATTAGACGCCATTGACTGATATCCTTGTCCATCCTCACCATGACAAGACATGCAGAACCTGTTGTACATTTCTTTGCCATTTTCTACATCAGCCTTGCGATCAGGTTCTTGAAATTCAGGTGTGCCCAATCCATAAGTATCCTCAGGCATATCTTCTGATAACCAGTCCATATATGCAACCATTGCTTTCATCTCTTCGCTATCTGTAGGAAGAGCTTTTCCATTCATACTTCGTTCAAAGCAGCCGTTAATTCTCTCTTCAAGCCCAGCTTCCTTATCTTCCCTAGCTCGGTATTGTGGATATTTTTGACTTACACCCATCCAAGGAATTCCGAACTGCTTGGTGCCATTGTTTTGATGGCAACTCGTACAGTTAAGAGTATTCCCAGAATAACGCATATCTTCATCCTCTACTTCAGGTCCTAGTTGTGCATAGGTATCAGTTAAAAGAAGTTCACCGTATCGAATAAGGTCACCTTCTTCTCCTTCAGGAATATCTTCAATTCGCGGTGGTTCCCAAGAAGTATCAGATGTTTCTTTCTCAAGTTCTTCTGCAGTGGTTAGCTCTTCATCTGTTAGAGTAGTCAAAAATCTAAGTATATTATTGATTTTTTCGTCATTTAATTTCTTGTCTAGTTGCAAGAATCCCATTTGGTCAACTGCTTCAGCAAGATTTCCAACTTCCCCGTCATGGAAATATGGAGCTGTAAGAGTTACATTTCGCAGCATAGGAACTTTAAATACATACTTATCTTCTTCCAAGTTTGTAACATCATATCGGCCAAGATCTTCAGTATTATCGTAATCATGGAAGACACCCATTTTTTGGAAAGTCATTCCACCTAAGTTTGGTCCACTGTGGCACTGTATGCATCCTTCATCGATAAAACTTCGCATACCCTCCATTTCACGTGGAGTCAAAGCCTGTGTGTCTCCACCAATAAAACTATCAAATCGGCCCTTACTTATCAACGTTCTTTCAAACGCGCCAATAGCCTTAGCAAAATTATCGAAAGTCACTGGATCTTCCTCATCAGGAAAAGCTTTTTCGAATTCTTCTGGATAAGGCTTTATATTTTTAAGTCGCTCGACTAATGATTCAGCATCAGGCATACCCATTTCGATTGGATTAAGTGGTGGTCCTTGAGACTGTTCCTCAAGCGTACCTGCTCTTCCATCCCAAAACTGAGCAAATTGATAACCCGCATTTAATGTCGGTGGATCATTTCGAGGTCCAAATTCCCCTAATGCACCTTTACCTGTCTTGAGATGGTCGGCACCTGCACCTTTCTTATCAATAGGATGGCAAGAATTGCAAGATTGAGTTTCATTAATCGAAATACCTTCCTCAAAATATAGCTTTTCTCCCAAAGAAATCATATCAGGGGTATCATTCTCACTACCTGGCATTTTCTCAGGCAGTTTCCCAAAAAGTGCCCGTGCCTGCATCATAAGTACTCCATCTGGAGTACCAGGTACTATATCTCCTGTATCTTCTGCAACCGGAGATGATGGATCCCCCGGGGATGGTGACTCTTCATCCTTAGAGAAAATAAATACTGATACAACGAGTAATGCTGTCACAACTAAACCTAGAATGATTTTAGTTAAATTACTACCCTTCTTATTCACAATTTTACCTCCTTTATATAGAATCTTTTAAATAAATTACTACCTTTCTATTTCATAATATCAATCCTCCTATCTATAATATACCCTATTATTGGTTTAAATTATCAAAGATAGTTAAGATGTATATCTTTACTTTAGAATACAGAACAAATTATTTCAAATAAAAGAGTTGTTTTAATTATACTTTTTATTATCTGTAGCTATGAATACTAGGAAGTATAGTATTTACTCCAATAAATTGTCC